>JAYVNW010001147.1:0-7189 GCA_043758225.1 Candidatus Kuenenia sp.
GTTTATCTCGTTTTCCCTGAGTCATAGCAGACCGGTGGCGACGTCAGCAAATGAACCTGCGGCGGAATTGCGACTCGTCCGGAGCATAGTTTTTCTTCCCTGATCCGCAAATTCCCGCCTTGAACGCACGTTTCCGGAGTGTCGAGCCGATTCCACTTGCATCCGGAATGCTGAGTTTGAGACACTCTTGCGGAACAAGAAAACGAAACTGCGGTCGCCGGATCGCGTTTCGACCGGTTGTTGGCTTATCAATCGCCAACGTGGGATCTCTGGAAGGCATTGAATTTATGTTGCAACTGAATCGTCTGGCCATTGCTGTGACTGTCATCGCGATGTCGTGTGTTGTTACTTCATCCGCAAAAGCACAGGGCTTGATCTTTCATCTGCCAGAGGACGGCACAGCTGTCGAATACGAAGGCACTCTGACTCAAGCTACCGGGTCGGATGATCAGGAACCATTGTCATGGACGTGTGAGCTGAGCATCAAATCGGTCGGCAGCGAGGATGCTGAATACGAAGGCAAGGTTCAGCCTTGTCGCTGGATCGAAATCAAGACCATCACGGGAAAATCCGGCGCAGCGGGTATCGATCCGGGCCCCGTTGGTGCGCGTATTTACAAAGTATTGGTTCCCGAAAGTAAAATCAATGGTGAGCCTGTCGATGCAGACAACGTTCCAAACGACATGCTTCCGATTGTTCGTGGATTTCGGCGTTTGGGTGAAGAAGCCGTTAAGGAAATCAAGACGAAGTCATTGCGGATCTATCCGACGATTACACTGCTGACGAATTATGACAAGCCCGAGGTCATCGCAACCAACTCACAACCGGAAGTTATTCAGCAGGGGCCGCCGATTACAGCGAAACAATTGAAGGGCAAGCTGGTAATGGAACGCGCCGAAAGCAGATCAACCAACGAAGGTGAGTACTGGGTTTCGAAAGATGTGCCTTTTGGCCTGGCACGTTGGATCGTTTCAGTTACTCGCGAAGAAAAAGAATCGACCGCTCCTCGTTCAGATTTTCATGTGGTCAATATTGTCAGCGTAGACATGAAGCTGAAACGTCAACGGACTAACGTTGAAAGCGAACTTGTTACGCAGTGAGAGTCGGGCTGTTGCAGACACACTTGTCGTCGGTTCGTAAAAATTTGGCCATCAGCAATGTCAGTTTCCGAATTCTAACGAATCCGGCGACATGTCATTCTATTCGCGCTGTTTCGCAAGCTCTGCATGGCACGGCCTGACTCTGGGGGTGCAAATGAATCGCTTCTCATTTCATGAGACAGAATTCCTTGCCAACGATCTCGCGAAACTGCTGCGGCAACCGGACATCGGCTCCGAACCTGAGATCGATGCCTCTCGAATTGCACCCTATGAATCGCATGCCGCTTTTCCGGGCATTATCGTGCTGCACGACGGTCGGCCTTGCGCCGCAATAAGTTATTCACGAGAACCCTGCGCAACGGTCATTGTCTCGCAGCCTGTTATATTGATTCATGCGACAGAACAGGTCCGCCGGGATCTTTACGACGTGTTGTTGAGGCGAATCCAGAAAGGCTCTGTCGAGTCCGGCTTTCTGCAGATGAATTTTCTGAAGCACGATTCATTCAACGACTTGCTTTTTATGCGTCTCGCAGCAGAACGAGGATTCGTCACGTCAGCCAGTATTTCCCAGTGGGAACTTTCGATCCGGTGTGGCTCTGCCGAACGTCAAGCGGACTTGCAGAATTCTGACAAGCCACTCGAATTGGGTCAACGCGATCGCACTGTTCATCGCTTCAATATCACTGGCACAAATGGAGATGAAGTCCGCGAAGTGCAAACAGCACTGGACGCCATTCTGAGATGCAGCGATGACTTACCTAGTCAGCCGCGACCTCTGGCAGTTGAGTTGCTGGCGAAGTGGCAGTCGATAGGTACCAAGATTTTCACGTGTCGAGTCCAGGGAAGGATCGCTGGCATTTTGTCCTGCGTTGAATGCACGGAAACGGATTCCGCGACCGAAATCGATAAGGGAGGCATTGCTGAATCAGGATCCAGAAAATACGTCAGCATCGAATACATTGGTGTGGTTCGTGAATTTCGACGCCAACAGTCAGCGTCATGGCTGATCGGGCAGATTCCACTGCTGCTGCATCAGAACGGCCAGAGTGTGACACAGGCCAGCAGACCCGCTGTCACGATCGTCACAGCATTTTCTGATGCGGCCAATTCATCGGCGACAGGTTTATATCAGAGCCGAGGGTTTGTGCGGGTTGCTGCTATGCAACTCTGGTGTTGTGATTTGCTGAAGGAGCAGAGTGGAAAATCTGTCTCATACCAGAGCTGAATGTTTTGGAATGTCAAGCCGACAGTGACCGGATTAGCGAGTCTGGAACATCACTACATGTTCATTGTTTATTTGGTGGCAGATACGGTTTACAGCAGACTCCGGTCATTGCACACTACGCCTCCTTATCGAATGGCAGGTAGAATGTTGTGAATGCAGTTTGTGGTTCTGGATACCCATTCTGGCAAAGTGTGGTTGTCGGTTCTGAATTCGATTTCAGTGTCAGGCTAAAGCACAGATTCTGAATTCGTGGGCTGCGATATCATGCTTTGCGAATATCTCCATCGACGGAAACGGAAATACTGACATGGATGTGTTTCTAGAAGACGAAAATGCATCAACGTGCCTGCCTCTTGTGGCACGAATTTCAATCGCCTATCCGTTGCATTCCAGGACGGCTCACGACTTAATTGCAGAAGCAGACGAACTCAATCGACGCGGTATTCGATATGTCAGTGTGCGGCGTCAGCAGATCTATTTCATAGGTGAACATGTCATCCACGATATTCTCGCCGATGCCGGGATCTCCGTGAGTTGCCTTGGATTCGCTGGCGGATTTACGGGTTCGCTCGGCATGTCATTCGACGCTGCCACGACTGACGCACGGCGTTCGATTGATATGGCTGCTGATCTTGGAGCACGTTCAGTGGTGATTGTTCCCGGCGAACAGGGAAATCATACATACCGCCATGCAGAGAAAACCATTCGATTGGGGTTGTTGGACGTCGCACAGCATGCAAGTCAACTCAATGTGCGGCTATTGATTCCAACGGCCACGGTGCTAGTCAGTCCGAATGATTGTTTCCGTCCGAAGGTCTGTCCCTTAAGCTGGCTCGACGGCATTGGCAATCCGCTGATCCGTCCATTGATCGTTGTGCGCGGTAAGAGTGCCGCTTGTCGATTGCCCGAGGGATGGAGAGAAAGTTTGGCAGCCGGCGGTAGTCTGCGAATCTGCCATCGCTGCGATTGCTACGACGAAAATGCCGCACTGGTCGCTCGCGTTTTGCTGTACATCGCCCGCAGTGGTGGCATGAACGGCTTCGACAAACTGCTACCCGATACATAATTCACAGCGGCCCGAGGTCATGCGGAATTGTGATTGAACAATGGCCGAGTCCGTACGATCCCTGCTTTGCCGCCACGTTATCCACCACGACCTTCCAAACTCATGCCAAACCATTGATTCAGCAGAAGTTCGCCCAGTACAGTAATCACGCCAAAGACTACAGTGCCCAACAACGTGGCAACAGCGACGACAGCATAAAGTTCCGGCATATTAAACGACGCGACCTTCAATTGGATCAGAGATCCGAGCCCCGTCGGACCCGCGCTTAAAAAGAATTCACCAACAATCGCCCCGACGATCGCGGAGCCGCTGGCAATGCGAATTCCGGAAATCAAATAGGGCAAGGCGGAAGGCATTCGTAGTTTGATCAGCATCTGCAATCGAGTCGCCTGATTGAGTCGAAACAAATCCACGAGATCGGGGTCAATCTGCAGCAGGCCTGTCGTTGTGTTCGTAATAATTGGAAACAGACTGATGATGCACGCCACCAGAGCAATGCTCTGAAAGCCTCGTCCGAACGTCAGAATCACAATTGGTGCGATGGCGATAATGGGAACAGTCTGCAGCAAAACAGCGTACGGATACAGGGCTCGGCGAACGACTGATGATTGCGAAAACAGGAATGCCGTCGCTGTGCCCATGAAAATACTCATTGATAATCCGGTCATGGCTGCTGCGACGGACAGCAAACTCGCATGCATCAGATCTGTCCACATCAGACATCCTGCTTCGTAGACCGCCAATGGCCCTGGAAACAGGTTGGGATTCAATCCTTTGACTTGTACCAGAAACGTGATCAACCCTTGCCACAATCCCAGCACCAGCAGCAAAACCACAACCGGCATCAGCCAGTTTGCGATGGGCGAATTTTCGGATTTTGATTTGGGAGGGTTCATGGAAGCACCGTGTCTTGCTGGAGTTGTCTCGAAATGATGTGCGGCGCAGGTTGGTTGTTGATGCACGGAACTGGACTTACTGTACCTCGTTCGCTTCGTCAAAACGAGCCTTTAGTCTTCCATGATTTCTGCCGTGTCGACGTCGCTCTTTGGCAACATGACACCGCATTGCTAGAATCATCCCGGACGAGCGCCAATTGACGTAGTAAAGCTTCGTCTGAGGAATACGGATCAATCGTCATGCATCAAATCACGCGTCGGTCAGCATTATGTTCTGCCGCAGGAGTCTTCTTCATGCATTCCTTGTCAGCCGCTGCTCGAGATAACAAATTCGAAAAAGCAGTTTCGATACTCGAGCAATCTATCGCCAGGGGACAAGTTCGGGCGGCAGCGATTTTCGTGCAGTCCGGCGAAACGAAGTTGATTCGATCATTTGGCGATGCAAAGACTCCGGATGCGGCTTTTCTGCTTGGCTCGATTTCGAAGCCGATCGCCATGACCGCTCTCATGACCTTGTATAATAAAGGGATGTTTGATCTGGACGATTCAGTACAAAAGTACCTTTCAGAATTTCAAGGAGGAAATCGTGACAAGGTTACCGTGCGGCATTTGTTAACTCATACGTCAGGCCTGCCAGACCAGTTGCCTCAGAATGCGGAATTGCGATCGAAACATGCAACGCTGGCAGACTTCGTCAAGGGGGCTTTGAAGGTGCCACTGCATTTTCAGCCAGGTACAAAATACGAATACTCCAGCATGGCGATTTTGCTGGCTGCTGAAATTGCTCAGCGCTTGTCGGGAGTGGAAATCAAACAGTTGGTGGATCAAACGGTCCTGAAGCCATTGGGTATGAATCACTCCGCGTTGGGCGTTGGGCAACTTACAGCGGATGAGATGATGCAATGTCAGGTAGAATTTGGCGCGGTCGAATCCGGTGGCGGATCAGCGGATTCAAAGAACTGGGACTGGAACAGTTCGTTCTGGAGAAAGCTAGGCGCACCATGGGGAGGATTGCAGGCGTCGGCTGCGGATGTCGGCAAATTCCTGCACGGGTTTCTGCATCCGACCGGAAAACTATTCAAGCCGGAAGTTGCCAGGTTAATGATTTGCAATCACAATCCCGCTGGGCTGGAAACGCGAGGACTCGGCTTTGATGTTGGCATGGAGTCGTCCTGCGCCGGCTGCTCGCCATCAAACTTTGGGCATACTGGTTCGACGGGAACAATCGCATGGGCTGATCCCGCGCGGGATTTGATTTGTGTTGTGCTGACCACATTACCAGCGGGAGCATTACCAGCCGGAATGCATCCTCGACAACTGGCATCTGATTGTATTGCATCGGCGTAAGGCATCTTTGACGAAATTCCAGGCCGGTCACAGAGTTCATTCGATGAGAGGTTTCCATTGCGGAAATCTTCGCCGTTCGCGAACACATCGGCAGTTAGAAGGTGGGGAAGAAGTTTGTCTATGTGGCAACTTGCTGGCCACAACCGGTTGCTAAAGCTTTATAAAAATCTGCCAACTTACCCAGAATGCACAAAGAGCATGGATATTGGTGGGATTTTAACAAAACAGAAAGATGAATGGCCTGAATGCAGTCTGCACGTCGATTAGTTATCCCTGGATCAACTTCCAATTGCATCCTCGTGGCAATAAGTGTCAGTTTCAGGATGCGATTGCGCCTGTTCTCAATAGGATAATCGTATGGCAATGGATTGCCGAATGATTCGAATCGCTATTTTCACAGTGTTGGTGCTGTTGCATTTTGGCCCGATGGCAGGAGCCCAGGAGTCTGGCGCGACGCTGGACTCCGTTCTGCAGCGACTTGAGCGTGTCGAACGCGACAACCAAATGCTGCGAGAGAAGGTGGCAAGCTTTGAGGAACAAGTGACCGGCGACGAAGTGTCCTCACATCATGACAAAGGTCTCGGCGGATCCGGGTCAATCAATTCTTTGGCTGGAAAACAATCCGGCGGCTGGATTTATCAACCCGTGGAACCTCAGTATCTGTTTGCGTCTGGGGAGTTCTCACCACTATTGTCCGAAGGTGACGTGCGGATGATCGTGAGTGAGGTCGTTGACGAAAAGTCCAAAATCGAGCCAACAGTAAAACCCGGCTCAGCTGAGGATATTGCCCAGGATCAACACCTGACAGAATTGGACAAGGCACTCAAGGCGATCACAGACAAGGCCAACACGAAGACATATCCCAGTGTGACGGTGAATGGTGTCTTTCAAGTCGATTCAGGCTGGATACATCAGGACAATGTGAGCCGGGCACAGTACGGCCAGATTCAGGATGGCACAGATTTTCGTCGGGCTCGCCTTTCCGCAAAAGGAAGCGTAACGGAAACAACGAACTACTTCTTCCAAATGGACTTTGGTTTCTTCGGTCGTCCAACATTTACAGATGTATGGGTGGAGCAAACAAAGGTACCGCTGTTCGGCAACGTACGAATTGGTCAGTGGAAGCAACCGTTCGGTTTGGAAACGGTCAGCAGCTTTCGCTACACGACATTTATGGAACGTAGTTCCTTGTTTCAGGCGTTCACTCCTTTTCGTCGCAACGGTATCGGATTCTATGATCATTCCGATGACCTGAGTACAACGTGGGCCGCTTCGGTGTTTCGATCCGGGCAGGATCAATTCGGGGGAACGTTGAGTTCTGATGGCGGATATGGAACATCGGAACGGTTGACCTGGGTTCCGTCGTGGGAATGTGACGGGAAGAATTATCTGCACATTGGTGCCGGGCACTTCTTTAACGCACCTCCGAATGATACGGTGAACTTTCGCACAATCCCGGAATTCTTTGTTGGAGCCAACGGTCCGGGCGCAGTGGGAACAAGTGGGCAAGCGGTTCCAGGCGGTTCCAATGGAACGCCGTTCTTTGTCGCGACCG
>JAYVNW010001148.1:0-6165 GCA_043758225.1 Candidatus Kuenenia sp.
AGTCGGGCAATAGGAATCCGGCTGGAGATTGCGTTGCCTGGACGCCGAGATTTAATCGGGGCTTTGTGCCGCCAGATCTGCGATAATCCAAATCTGCTATGTTGAAGAGGCGTAGGTTGGACCTTCCTGTTCGACCGCGACTCGACGGGCAAGAATGTCCATCCTGACCTGAGAACCATCTATGCGAATCGTCACTCCCGTTCTTGCCGCATTGGTCACACTCGTGATGTCAGAGGCCTGTTCGGCTCAGGGCTTGTTCGGCCAGCGAGATCTGGGAACTTCAATCGGCAAGCGACCGGGGCCGGGTGCCGCTGCCGCATCAAACTCACCAACTTTGGGAGCTATTGACGGGAGTCGTCGATTTCTACGAGACGCTCGCGCTGCAAACGACTTCGTGGGCATCAACACATCAGCGGAAGCCGCAACAGGATTTGTCGGAGGTCAGGGGGTTGCAACTACGGCAACGTCATCCGTCGCAGGTCTGACTGAAGAAATTCGACCACCGATTAACCGGCCTCGCATTGTTCGACCGACGGGGCTATATGCGGAACGACTGATTCTCACCGAGGACGCCGTTCGCCTGCCACAGACAGCGACCGTTCAGCCCGCGCTTTCTGAGGGGCTTCTGTCGTTCATTCAATCGCACGCGATGACGCTCGATGTGTCCTCCGAAGACCATTCAGTGATTCTGCGCGGAGCGGTTGCTTCCGAACGGGACCGGCAGATGACCCAATTACTCGTGATGTTCGAACCCGGGATTCAAAAGGTGGAAAATCATTTGACTGTAGATCCGTCTCTTCCACCCCTTCAGCGTCGTCCGCGTTCGCCAAAGTCGAACTAGTTGTGCCACGAACCTGTCCGTTGGGGGTTCCTTGGATGGACTTCTTCACAGGTGAAGGCTCCAGCAGGGCATCGACATCCGTCGCGGAGAATTCGCTCTTACTCTGAACTGCCTGATTTCCCTGCATGTTGCGTTCGTAGAATCCGCGAGTCAAACCGATTTCTGAAGTCTTTAAGCCTGGATGCAACGGTCTTGAATAAGAACGTCCGCTCGATGAAGCAGTCGCTTCCTCTTGTTCGTCCTCAGTAAAACTGGCTTGTTGAACTCGCCCCATTCGTTTCTTTTCAAGACGAGCGGACAGACTAAGATCGTCCTTGGTTTCTTCTCCGACGGAATTCGCATCCTTGATCTCATTCGGGAACGGCGACGAATCGCTCGGGCCCTGAAGAACAACGTGCGCCGGAGTGCCGGTCAATTCTGTTCCGTCCTTGCTCAGAAAGCGGCTGATCAACGTCAGACGCTGAAGTGGTCCACCCGCAACATCCCACGGCACCCAGAAGCTATACGAATGCCCCAGCCGCGACTCGCTGTAGTGGTTTTGAAGTGTTTCAGCCGTAAAGACATACTTGCGATCGGGTGCTCGTTCCATAGAGCCTTTGCTGTCATCCCATGCATAGACGATCAAAGATCCTTCGACTCGGATCGGCTTGTGTTTGTACTGTCCATAAAACATCAACCGTCCGCCGAATCCTCTGGTCGCTGCCGAATCCGGTTGATGGAGAACAGTGTCGGACCATACGGGGACCACCTGCCGCGGAACTTCGAATTCTGGTTTCTTCGCTCCAAAAATCGGAAGCTGGCTGGTCGTCAGCAACGTACATCCTGCCTGCATCATGGTGAGACACAACGCCAGCAGCAGAAGACAGGAGCGAGGATTGATAAAGAAGTACGGCATGAGATTGTCGAATTCGGAAACTGAAACAGAATCAGAATGGGAACCAGAGTTTTGTTGGTTCTTCCTCACCCGGAGGAAGAGGGAACCTGATTTTTGAATCGAACTTTGCGTCCAAAGCCGGACTGACTTCCAAATAACTTTTGTCAACTTCTTTCTGCCGTTCGCCTAACGTAAAGGCCAAAGAGATTTCGACTTCGGTTTGGTTTTAGTGTTTGTCTCAGAGCGAGTCGATGATTCTTTCTCCTTCACTGTCGATGGTTTTACGGTTTCTGTCTTTCGCTTTGAACCAGATTTTGTGCTCATCGACTTCGCGGAACTCGGCTCCAAATCCGTTAAATCCGACGGAGAAAAAGACATTTGCTGAATCCCGTTGTCGCCTTCCAGTTTGTTGCCGGACTCGATCTTCCATTCGGGAACCACGACTTTGGCAGGCGGAGCTGGATTGGGCTGTGGACTTTCGTAGGTCATCCCTGCTCCGATCTCCGGAACCGAAGGAGAGCTGAGGGGAACAATCTGTTCAAAGGACTCAGCTCCCGGCGTCTGGTCAGGATAGATCGTCGGAATTGCACCAGAATCAAGCTGCCCGGCGACTCCGCAATCGTTGTTCATCCAGTTGAAGATGTCGCAGGAAATCCACGACATTCGAGCCATCTCAACCTGCTTAATGTATTCCGCTTCTGAGCGACCTCGCACAACGTTCGGCGTCAGAATGATCAGAAGTTCCTTTCGCGAATTTACATTTCCATCGTAACGAAACAGATTTCCAAGGAGTGGCACGTCGCTGAGCCATGGCACTCGCCGCTGAATGGAACTGTTGCTCGACGTGATCAGTCCGCCAATAACGATCGTCTGACCGCTCGCGGCACTGACCGTTGTCTGAGCAGTTGTGATGTTGATTCTTGGAGACCGAACAACGTTTCCGGACGCAGAGATCGAAACCGGAATGCCCTCAGCCTCTGGCCCGACTTCAGATTTCTCCGCGTCGATTTCCATCACGACCATGCCTTCCGGACTGATTCGAGGAGTAACCCCCAGAATGAGCCCGACGTTTGTCGGAGTGATCGAGTTGCTTTGCCCAACCTGACTGATCGTGGACGCTGTGATCTGAGGAACTCGCTGGCCGACCTGAATGAACGCAGGCTGATTGTCGAGCGTCATCACCTGCGGACGACTGAGGATCTCAACGGCCTGCGACTGATTCATCGCTCGCAGCAGCACGCTGACGTTTTCGCTGCTCGCGGAAAGAACAAGACCACCATAGCCCGTGTCCGAACTTGTGCGTCCGGCGCTGAAGTGAGAGAGTGCCTGACCGCCAATCTGATTTCGCGTCGCCAGCGAATTGGCAGTATTTGCATTCCCAAGCGGCTGATTATTAAAGTTGTAACCCGGCGTCAGAATACTCCCCAGCAGACTGCGGTCGAACAACAGGGAGTCCTGCAGTCCAAGTTCGACGCCAAATTCGTTTCGATTGTCCAGCGAAACTTCTGCCAGAATAACCTGAATCATCACCTGCGGCGGCTGAGCATCCAGGCCTTCCACAAGTTCCAGAATCTGCTCGAAGTATCGTGGCGTCGCGCTGATGATCAGAGCGTTCCCCACTGGCTCGGGTACTACAACAACTTCGGACTCGATTTGAGTGAACGGATTTTGACGGCCGGGTGCTGCCTGAGTGACGATACGCTCGCTTCGCAGAAAGTTGTTGACAGCATTTGCTACGTCCAGAGCAGGCGAATTTTTAAGTCGATAGACTTCGTTGACTCGTTCCTGCGAGTCCGTCTCATCCAGACGCAACAGGAGCGCTTCGACAATCCGTAGGTCGCCGGAAGTTCCCGTGGAGATGATGCTGTTGGTTCGGATATCAACCGAGAACCGAACGGGAACCAGCGAGGTTTCGCCTTCCGCTGTCGCCAGTTGGGGCACGTTCGACACCGCCACCTGTTCGGGGAACAACGATCGCAGCACTTGAACGAGGTCACTGGCATCGCCGTTTGTGATGTGGAACACTTTGATCTGAGCCGAAGCGGCCGGCGATTCGTCGAAGCTTTCGATCAGGCGTTCGACCAACGGCAGACTGTCGGGCGGCCCGGTGATAAAGATTCGATTGGTCCTGGGATCCGGAGTCAGCTTCACGTCTTCGAGAAGTCCGCTCGCCGCAACGCTTTTTCCGTCGGGTCCTGTCATCAGCATCTCAAGTGCCGCTGATCGCTGCGCACCAACACCACCACGAGCCGCGGTGATAGCAGCCGTGATTGTCTGTGAAACGTCCAGAGCGAGGGCATTCTTCAACTGGATGATTTTTGCCTGATTGATGGACTCGGATGTTCCGGCGTCCAGGCGTTCGATAAGACGCGACACTTCCTGCAGATCGCGCGGGGCAGCATTCACGATGACGGTGTTCGTTCGCGGATCAGCCGTGATATTCACTGTCGGCCCGAGTCCTCCTCGGTTGCCAAGGAACTCCTTCACGGTCGTCTCAACCCGATTTGCAGAAGCATTCTTCAACGAGAACATCTGCATCTGAGTCTGCGGTTCGACAGCTTCGTCCAGTTGAGCGATCAACTTCTTCGCCGCAGTGACTGCTTCCCCCCAACCGATCAGCAACAGGGCGTTGGGTTTCATCAGTGGAGTGATGGAAACTCGGCCTTGCAGCGGCCCGGTCAGATCATCCAAAACCTCCGTCACCAGTTTCTCGAGCGCCTCACCCTGAACATTCTGGAGATAGATGACTTCGATCTCCGGCGCGGTCTCGGCGCTCAGGCGTTCGATTTCCTGAATGATTCGAGTCAGCTCTTCGACATCCGGGTCCCGGCCGCGAAGAATAAGAACATCCAGGTCCGGAAGTGGTTCGACGGTGACATCGGACGACGGTCGCCGCAGCAGCCCATCCTGTCCGGCTTCCGACTTGTCTGTTGAGGTGTCACCGATGTCGGCGGGCGATGCCTGCTCGATCGGGTTTGCTGGTTCATCTGGCGCTTGCTGAAATCCGGCACGCTGAATAAAGCTGTGTCGCTTGCTGGCCCCCTGCTTTCGGTCTTCACCCGTGTCGGCGGCTTTCTGACGCTGAGCGGACTGTTTCCAGATCAGCAGTGCTTTGTTCAAGACGTCCGTATCGACATTCGACAATGAAACAAAACGAATCGTATCTTTCGTCTTCTGGTCGCGGGCGTCATCCAGTTGACGCATCAGCTTCGCGAACTGCTGGATGAGATATTCAGAGCCCTCCAACAGACAGGAATCCGACATCTCGTCGAACGTCATTGAAACTCTTCGCGTGCGACCGCTTGAAAAACTCAGTTGCTGCGGTGCCAGTCCCATCACGCGAGGTTCAAGGAGGCGACGTATGGCTGTCTCAGCCTGCTGACTTGTAATGTTCTGAAATCGAATGCGGACGGCATGTTCCTGCTCCTGCAGCTTCTCGAGCCGGGGTGATTTCTTCTCCGTCGATTGAGGAATTCGCGACGCGATCGATGTGGATTTCGACTGTGGGAATTCGGTATCCAAATGCTTGCCAGACGGCTTTCCCTCCATCGGACGTGATCGCTGCAACTCCTTGCGTGTATCAATACTTGTTGAGCTTTCCCGATCGTTCCCGTCCCGCACCCAATTCTCCGCAGAACTGAACAACGGACGCGCCGTGTCGCTCGACACTTCCAGCAGATCTGCTGTTTTTTTGTGATCTTTTGTCGTTCCCACAAGTACCAGACTGCGGCGATCTTCACTGGCAGAGATCTTTGCGGAGGCGCTCAGTGATCTTTTTAACAACTGAAGTTGATCCTCAGCCTCGTGCGGAAGCGTCACGTACGTTTTTACAGTTCGGGTCTCAGCAGTGCTGGTGTGGGGGCTAATGTTCGCATTGAGTTCCCTCACAAGATTGTCGGCAAGGTCCTGAACCTCCGCCGAGCCGGAAACCAAAAGTTCAGACGCTGAATTGTCAGCGACAATGTGGATGGCTTCGGTGTCCGAGTCGAGTAACTCCATCAGCATTCTTCTGGCCTCTGACGGTGTTGATTCCGTCAGCCGGTACACTTTGAATTCGGCAGCGTCCTGGGCGACAACGGCCAGAGGAGCGGCAATAGGTGCGATTCCGGCCAGCATCACGAGGATGCTTACCGCTGAAACCAGACGAATTGACAGATGGCGTTTTGTCATAAAACTGTCGCGGCTGAAGTGCGCGTGGAATTGTTTCGACCCTGAGTTGTTCCGCTTCGAAACAATCAGAACCCAAACATGCCAAAAACAAGGAGGGACACTGAGGCTAAACGGGTTCTCAATTGCCCGCAAGCTGAGCCTGCGGATTCTGCTGATCAGAAATTGCCCGGCTGCTAAATTCAAGGCGGCAGATCGGAAGATGCTGCGCCGATGCGCATCTGTTCGATCCCGTTCTGCCGATCCACGGGTACCCACAGCGGCATTTTTTGCCACAGAATTC
>JAYVNW010001149.1:0-4125 GCA_043758225.1 Candidatus Kuenenia sp.
GATCCGTCCGGCAACCTTAGGTTGACCTACTTCACCTTCAACGATCCGCACAGTGCGAATAAGACTTGTGGCCATATTGCGAAACATCGCTTTGCGATGCGAAGCATTGCGTCCAAGTTTTCTACCAGCAACACGGTGTCTCATGTCAGACACTTACCTACAATTAACGAAAATGTGAATCTCGTTCGAGCCGCCTCGAACCGACAAATAACTTTAAACTATTTCATCTGCTGATTTGGTAACCGCATCCCAAGTCGAAGATCGATGCCGCCCAAGCGTTCCCGAACTTCATCCAGCGTGGTCTCGCCAAAATTCCTTACCTGCAATAGCTCGTCTTCGGTACGTACAACCAAATCCCGAACTGTGTTGATGCCGACCGACTCCAAACAATTGGTCGCCCGGACCGAAAGATTTAGCTCAGCAAGACTCTTGTTAAGCTTCTCCTCCAGTTCCATATCGACTGGTGAATAGCCCGTGGCTTCCATCATGCCACGCAATCCCCCCTCAGGTCCAGACTCAGGTCCCGGTTCACGGAACGTGATGAAGCAGTTTAAGTGTTTTCGAAGAATTTTAGCGGCCTCCACCAACGCCATCTCAGGCGTGATAGTTCCGTTTGTCCAAAGCTCGAGGTTCAGTTTGTCGTAGTTGGTGCGCTGACCGACGCGTGTCTCTTCTATTTGATGGCGAACTCGGCTTACGGGAGAAAACGCGGCATCAAGCGGGATAATTCCAACTTCCGGCTCATGCTGGTACTGCTCAGTTGCAGGAACATAGCCTCGTCCATTCTCGACGGTCATCTCAATATGAAACGGAACATCATCAGTCATCGTCGCAATAACGAGATCGCGATTAATCACTTCGACCTGATCGTCACAGATCACGTCCGCACCGGTCACAACCCCTCGGGTGTTCTTTTCAATCCGCAGGGTTTTGCTGGAAGAACTGTGATTCTTAATCACAAGCGATTTCAAGTTCAGGCAGATATCTGTCACATCTTCCACAACGCCAGGGATAGTCGTAAACTCATGCTGCACACCTTGAATCCGAGCGCGAGTGACAGCCGATCCTTCAAGGCTGGATAGCAAAATTCGTCGAAGACTATTTCCGATTGTCGCCCCAAAACCTCGTTCAAAAGGCTCAGCAACGAATTTACCATATGTTCCTGTTCGAGTATCACGATCGACAGCAACACGACTCGGCAACTCAAGGCCACGCCAACGAATTCTCATATCAGCCCCCCCCCACAAAATTCAGTTGAATACAGAAACACCGATCATCCACGTTATACGCGGCGACGCTTTGGTGGCCTGCAACCATTGTGCGGCAATGGCGTTATGTCTTCGATTGATTTAATTGACATACCGGACGCCTGCAATCCAGTGATCGCACTTTCGCGGCCAGCGCCTGGTCCTTTGACTCGGATTTCAACTTCGCGAACACCAACCTTTGCCGCTTTTTCAGCGACCGTCTCAGCAGCACGCTGAGCCGCAAAGGGAGTGCTTTTGCGTGAACCTTTAAAACCCACCGTTCCAGCAGTCGCCCAGCAAATTACGTCGCCGGACGCATCGGTCATCGTTACGATCGTGTTGTTGAAAGTCGCCTTGATATAGGCGATTCCCTTATTGACGTTACGACGGATTTTTTTCTTCTTGACTTTAGCCACAAATTTCTCTCATTGAACGCTGATACTAGAACACAGAACTTGACAGCACCTGGAAGGCAATCCAAGCAATTACCGCTTGGCGTCCTTTACACCCTTCTTTCCAGCAACAGTCTTCTTACGACCCTTCCTTGTACGGGCGTTCGTCTTTGTCCGCTGACCACGAACGGGCAAGCCTTTCCGATGCCGCACTCCACGATAACACTGAATCTCACGCAATCGCCCGATTTCCTGTTGTACTTTTCGTCGGAGTGGGCCTTCGACGGTGTAGTTTTTGTCGAGGTGATTTGTAATACGGCTGACTTCGTCTTCAGTCAATTCTCCAGCACGAACGGCGGGGTCAATCCCAAGTTCGTAGCAAATCTGAACTGACAAAAACGGCCCAATACCGTACAAGTAGGTCAACGAAATATACGTTGACTTGTTATTCGGGATGTCAACACCCAGAACACGAGGCATCTATGAACTCCGAAGCAAACAGCCGTCAACCAACCAATCACTCAGCCCTGTCGCTGCTTGTGCCGTGGGTTTGAGGAACAAATCACGAAAATACGCCCGCGTCTACGCACGAGCTTACAATGATCACATATCCGCTTAACGCTTGAACGAACTTTCATCGTAACACCTTTGAGGCGATTCTGATACCAACCGAGCAGAACTTCTACTTATCGGAATCCAAAAGACCCGGATAATTCCGCATAACCAGATGAGAATCAATCTTCTGAACAAGATCCAATGCCACTGACACAATGATCAACAGTCCCGTGCCGCCGAAAAAACTTGCCGTCACGAAGTCACCAGTGATTGTATTTGAGATAATCGTCGGTATCACCGCCACAACCGCCAGGAAGGCTGCACCAACATAGGTGATCCTGAGCATCACTTGCTCAAGATGAGCAGCCGTACGGCCTCCAGGTCTGTAGCCCGGAATAAAACTTCCGTTGTCCTTCAGGTTTTCAGCCATATCCTTTGGATTAAAAGTAATCGCTGTCCAGAAGTAACAGAAAAAATAGATCAGAATAATGTATCCCAAGCTGTACACGAATCCTTGTCCTGGTAAGAAGCACTGGCCAAGGTAGGCCAGCCCTTGAGCCCACCAAGATCCACTGGAGCCATCCTGGCCCATAAATGCCTGTCCAAGCTGGGTAAACACAAAGAAAGGTATCATTAGCAAGCTGGACGAAAAGATGATTGGCATGACGCCTGATTGGTTTACACGTAACGGCAACCATTGGCGATTGCCACCCATCACACGGCGACCCCGAACATGTTTTGCACTCTGAATAGGAATTCGTCGCTGTCCCTGCGTAATGAAGACAACAACAGCGATTACCGCCACAAAAACAATCCCCATTACCAGCAGCTTTTCGATACCGAATTCAGTGCTGATTCCAACACCACCTGTCGCGATACCTTTGACCCATTTTGATACGATGGTGGGCATTCTGGCCAGAATGCCAGCCATGATCAACAAGCTTATTCCATTACCGATTCCATATGCATCGATTTGCTCACCAATCCACATTAGGAACACAGTTCCTGCAGTCATTATCAGTGTGCCGAACAGAAGCCAATGAAGCCCATCGTAATCTGGCAAGATGACAGCCTGGCCGGAGCCACCCCCGCTCATCGTCCTCAGCAAGAAAAAGCTTTGCACCAGACACACAACGACAGTTGCGTATCGCGTATATTCATTCAGCCGTCGACGTCCCGATTCACCCTCTTTTTGAAGTTGTTCCAAAGGTGGATATACCGTCCCTAACAGCTGAAAAACAATTGAAGCAGTGATGTAAGGCATGATTCCCAAGCCGAACACCGAACCATTCTGCAGATCTGACGCAGAAAATACTGACACAACTTGTAGCAAACCACCCAAACCGCCGCGTCCCGCAGCAGCATTGGATACGGCTTTGCCAACGGTTTCGTGGTTGATGAAAGGCAAGGTAATGTGAAACCCGAGCCGATACACCGCCAGCAGGACGATCGTCAAAACGATCTTGCGCCGAAGTTCCGGAACCCGAAACACCGTTAGAAGTTTAGAAAGCACGGCGTATCTCCTTCCACCAACGAAATACCGCTGGCTCTCCTTAGACAGACCCGGTTGAAATGCGCTGGAAAGTACCGCCAGCCGCTGAAATCTTCAGCTCTGCAGATGCAGAAAAACGGTGCGCCGTTATCTGTAACTTCTTAGATAGCTCGCCATCACCCAGAACTTTAAGTTCATCAAATTTGCTGCGGATCAAGCCCTTCTCTGCAAGCACCTCGGGAGTGATCTGTGCGCCCGGCTCGAAAGACTCGTTCAACTCTCCAACATTCACAACCGCTACGCTTGGAGCGAAGTAATTGTTATTGAATCCGCGTTTCGCAACGCGGCGAAACAATGGCATCTGACCGCCATGAAAACCGCGACGTCGAGACGATCCGGAACGACTGAAGAAGCCCTTATGTCCGCGACCAGATGTCTT
>JAYVNW010001150.1:0-4899 GCA_043758225.1 Candidatus Kuenenia sp.
AACGCACGGACGACCGCCGCATTGGTTTGGATCAACCGTAATCCGCTCATCGATACTTGCCATATCCCATTTCCCTTAGAGCCGCTGGAAGCTATCGACCCTACGCAATCAAAAAACTCCCGGCAGCTTTAAAATATCTGGCTCTATTTCATTTCAGACTACCTCTGAACCCTCGCCGAACCGCCAGATGCCACAGCTTCGACTTCCTTGATAGTCGCCATCGTCGTATCGCCAGGAAAAGTGGTTAGCAGTGCTCCATGAGCCCAGCCTAGATTCAACGATGTCTGAGCGTCCTTGCCAGAAAGCAGTCCGTAGAATAGGCCAGAAGCAAAACCGTCACCGCCGCCGATGCGGTCGATCACGTCCAGTTCCATCGTCTTGGCCTGGTAAGTCTTGCCGTCCAGCCACAACACGGCACTCCATGAATGACGGTTCGTGGAATGAACTTCTCGCAAAGTCGTTGCAACGGCCTTTACGTTCGGAAGTTTCTGTGTCACTTCTTCCATCATGCCAAAGAATGCTGATGGGTCGAGCTTGCCGTGTGCCTCAACGTCCTGCCCCTTCAGGCCAAGTCCCTTCTGCAGGTCTTCTTCGTTACCGACGAGAACGTCAACGTGTTCAACGATACGGTTCAATGTTTCCTGAGCCTTATCCAGGCCGCCACTGATTTGCCACAGCTTGGCTCGATAATTCAGGTCGAAGGAAGTCACAGCACCTGCAGCTTTGGCCGCCTTCATGCCTTCGATGATGACTTCTGGTGTTGTTGGTGACAGAGCCGCGAAGATGCCGCCGCTGTGAAACCAACGAACGCCGCCTTCGAAGAATTCCTTCCAGTTGAAGTCACCGGCCTTCAACATGCCAGCTGCTTCGTTGCTGCGATTGTAAAACACAATCGGCCCGCGAACGCCGTGTCCCTGGTCGCTGTAAACAGTCGCCATGTTTGGTCCACGTACGCCGTCATGGGTAAACATTTTGTAAAATGGCTTCACACCCATCGCTCGGACGCGTTCCTGAATCAGGTCGCCCAGTGGATAGTCCACCATCGCAGTTGCAATGCCAGTCTTGAGCTTGAAGCAGTCCGCCAGATTCGCCGCGCAGTTGAATTCACCACCACTGACATGCACTGAGAAGTTGTTTGCCTTGCGGAATGGAATAATGCCTGGATCAAGCCGATTGACCATGGCTCCCAGAGAAACGAAATCCAAAGCACCAGACTTGGGCACGTTGAGCATTAACTTCGTCCTTTTTTGAGTCGACTGTAAGAGAGTTTTAAATCTGCTGCTGAATTAGCAACTTTTCCTGAGTTGACCGGCAAGTATCCTAAGGATTCCCGGCGTTCATTTCAAAACAACTACCGGGCGTTAAGATAGCATTCCCATTCGGGCCAATAGATTCGGGCCGCATTTTTGGGGCTGAAGTCCTTTGGTCTATCGACTATCTCAGTACGTTTTCGCCATTTTAATCGAGGCACTGAATGCGATTACTGCCCCTGATATTCATGTTTCTGACCCTGCCGTCTTTTGTTGCGGCGCAGGAACTTAAACTACCACCTACCCCTGCCCCGAACGCTAATCCGCTGATCTCGCGAATTGCGTTTGGATCGTGTTCGAACCAGGACGATCCGCTGCCGATTCTGCGGACGGTGCTCGAATGGGAACCGGACCTGTTTATCTATCTCGGCGACAATATCTACGGCGACACTCCTGACATGAAATTGCTCGAAGCCAAATATGCGAAGCTCGGTGCAAAGAAAGACTTCCAAAACCTGCGTGCCGCAGTCCCAACCATCGCGACATGGGATGACCATGATTTTGGCGACAACGATGCAGGCAAAGAATTTCCGTTCAAGGCGGAGTCCAAAGAAATCTTCCTGAAGTTCTGGAACGAGCCAGCTCCCAGCCCGCGCCGCAAACATGACGGCATCTACACCAGCTATCGTTTTGAAGACGCGACGCTCGGCAAGACGTTGCAGATCATTCTGCTGGACACGCGCACGTTTCGGGATCAGCCGCTGCGAAATCCATTTCCGTCGTGGAAGAATGATTATCTGCCCGACACCAATCCCAACAAGACGATGCTGGGTGATACACAGTGGGGGTGGCTGCGCGATCGACTTGAAGAACCTGCCGACTTGCGGATCATCGGCAGCAGTATTCAGTTTGGACATGAATACAACGGCTGGGAGTCATGGACGAACTTTCCGCTCGAGCTAATGAAGATGGTTGATCTGATCACCGAAACCAAGGCCAAAGGAGTCGTCTTTATTTCCGGCGACGTTCACTGGGGCGAGCTGTCAGTTTTGAAAACGCCCGATTGTTATCCGTTGCACGATCTCACGGCCAGTGGACTCAATCGCGACTGGGAAAAAGTCGAACCCAACCACAACCGTTTCGGCGACGCCTGCAGCGATTTCCATTTCGGAATGCTTGATATCAACTGGACGGGCAATCCCACCGTCACCCTTCGCATCCACGACATGACCAGCCGCGCCCGAGTCCGCAAAACGGTCCGCTTGAGCGATCTGAAGTTTTGAATGCTGACGTGCCGTAACCTGCTCCGTTGCCACAGTTGAATCAGCGAATCAGCAGAAGTAGTTCCGTGTATATGGACAAAAATGGTGCCAACTGATAACCCTGGCCACGCATGGATGCAAAATCGTTCTATATGGATGTATTTCTGTATTTCTGCTTGGTCCGGTTTTGGGAATACCCGCAATGTATCGATTCATGTTTGCAATTGCAGTTTTTTGTGTGATGTCGACAATTGCAAGTGCGCAACAGCCACTTGGGCCACCATATGTCTGGACAACCCCAGCAGCCGGATATTCGACGAGTACGACGCTCGATATTAAGGCCGATGTATTCAAGTACCAGTTAACATATATGGGAGGAATGTTTATGATGGAACCCGTCCTCGTCGCACGAATTCCGTACGGCCCAAATTTGATAAATTCGTACACCATGCCGAATCCCACTACTGGACAAAACCAAACGTATACGTTCTACGGCTACAACTCGAGACAGTCAGTATCGACATCGCTCCGCAGGCAGAGGACAAAACCAAACGTATACGTTCTACGGCTACAACTCTACAAATAACTGGGATTCCGGCACTTACATGTTTATCGTTCAGAGTTACAGTGGGACGCAAGTTACAGTGCTGCAAAACTTTTTCGTGTCATTTCAATGAATAAGTTCATTCATCAGGGACGGATTGGCAGCCGTCGGACGGGGTTCACAATTCTGGAACTGGTGGTTTCCGCAAGTTTGATATCCGTTCTATTGGCGCTGTTACTTCCAGCCGTTCAGAGTGTCCGTGAGTCTGCCCGGCTAACCCAATGTCGCGCTAATTTGAAGGAAATTGGGATTGGTATGCACGTTCATGCGGACTCATATCGTGTTTTTCCCACGAAGGCAGATTCAGCCTATCAGAACGTGGCGATAAACGCTGGGTACAAAGGGCCGATTTACATCGGAGTGGATATTTTTTCCTGTCCGTCCGACCCACTTGTACGAACTGAGAAGGGTGAGTATTCGTATCACATGAACAGCGGCACGCGGCTCAGGTATTTGCCCAATGGAACTGAGTTGGGCGACTACAATGGCCTGTTATCGCTTTCTAAGAATCGGGCCTTATCAGACATTGGCGATGGCCTATCCAATAGTGCGGCGTTTTCAGAGCGTCTCGCTGGTGGAAGCCTCGCGTTTGGCAACCGGAGTGCCGATCCGTCCGGTAATCGGTACCTTTGGTACACGCGTGCTCCCATCATCGGGTATGGTCGCGAGAATGAACTTACATCTATGTGTCGGTTGCATCGAATCAGTCAGGACCCTCCCATACTTTCAACAAATCCCAATCTCTGGCTTTCATTGCCTGGTTACAACCATTTTCTGAAGCCGAACGAACCCTCCTGTGTGAACGGACCATTCGGTGAGGTGGCAAGTGAAACGCCATTGATCGCTCCGTCAAGCTTGCATGCAAGGGCGGTTTCTGTTCTCTTTTGCGATGGGCACGTACGTTTGATGTCAAATGACATTGATGATGCAATTTGGCATGCTATGGGGACAATTAATTCGGGTGATATAATCAGTGAATAGGTCGGGCGGACTTAGGCCGCTGCGTTTCAATGTTGTGGAGATGGACATGTACGGTGGAAAATTATTCGATCGGCGAACGTTCTTTCAGACGGCAAGTTTACTTTATACATTTTCGGTGTCTGGGTGCAGTGAGCCCCCACCTTCGAAGCAAAGTGAATCCGAAAAGACCGAGATTCACGGCGAGTGCGTCGTGGAGATTCGTCAGGCAGGATCGACCGACGGCGTTATTCACCGTGACGATGCTTTACTTGTCTGGGTACGGTTTCAACTTGATGAAGTTGCTGCAAGATTTGGTGATCCGACGAATTTGCAAAGTGAAGACAAGTGGTATGTTTGGTGCATTCCGGAAACGGTTCCTAGCAACGGAAAATTGAACGAGCAACACATGGCATCCTTATGTCTCATGAATCGCTATCTCCCAGAGGGACTGCAAATAGGCGGCGATACCTTGTTTGTCGGGGGACTTGACGGCAGCATACTCCCGCCGACATGTCCATCGGAATTCAGTGATTCAGGTGAACGCCAAAGAATTTGGTTTGGAACGATGAAAGCACCGTCAACAAGAGGAACCTTCAAATGCGCTGTACAAGTGCATCCAGGCTCTACACTCCATCTTGGTTCTGCGGGCGGCTCTGTAGGCCGGGGTATCCTAGTAGCTGAAAAGCAGATTGAAGTGAAGTAGCTGAGACGCGGTGCATAAGTTCGAAGTGCCCGCAAGTGCTGTTTGCTTGGTCTAGGCTTCCTACGACTCCGAACGCAATGCAGGTTGAACCACACTACGCGCAATCCGGTACCTCCATTC
>JAYVNW010001151.1:0-4682 GCA_043758225.1 Candidatus Kuenenia sp.
AATCGACCGCTTTGAGCGACTCGCTTTTGCGGATCGATGAGGTAGCCCAGCGTCAGGATGTTCAACCCAGGGATGGCAGCAAGAATTGCCAGAACGAAAATCAGGCAACCTGTTCCGAAGGCCAGATGGATGAACCAAAACGCGGAGCGGAATGGCCTCCAGATTCCAGGGAATCGACCTGGTCCCATGCGTTTCTGAATGGGGAGCAGAGGTGGTGTCGGTGCTTCCCGCGCGGGAACAAGGAAAGGGTTTTGTGGGGGAGGCTCTGTCAAAATTGTCGACATAGACAACATTCCCCGGGATTTAAGGGGCATTTCCTGTAACAACGATTCTGGTCAATTCGTTGAATCTAACTGAAAATTCGCACTTGATTGCAAGGTTTCTGTCGGATGATACGAAATATACACTAATACGCCGGACGAGGCTCCCGTCCTGATTTGAAACGTGCAGGCACAAGTCTGGAGCCCCGTCCTATGTGTGTGAAAGAAGAAGTTACCGATGCGTGCGGTCGTGATCCTGTTTGCTTTGCTGGTCGCATTCCTCGTCGTGAAGGCCGTTGAGGTCGCGGGTCGCGTTGAAGACCTTGCTGGAACTCCGGAGGCCGTGGCGCAGGAGCAGCAGCTTGATACTGCAGTGCAACGGCTGAACAGGCAGTTTCACAAACAGTGGCAGGCTGAGAATCTTCAGGTCGTCGATACCGTTGATAATCTTTCCGTGTTTCGAAGATTGTCGTTGGCCATGTACGGAACCGTGCCATCGCTGGAAGACATTCGCGCGTTTGAGGCTGATCAGGAACCGAATAAGATCGATCGCTGGGTCGTGAAGATGTTGCAGGATTCACGTTACAGCGATTACTTCGCTGAACGTCTGGCTCGCAGTCTCGTGGGTGTTGAAAATGGTCCATTTATCATATTTCGCCGCGACCAACTCACAGCATGGCTCGCCGAACAACTGCGCAAGGATGCTTCATGGACGGAAATGACAAAAGAACTGATTGCTGCTGAAGGCTTGTGGACGGATCGACCGGCAGCAAACTTCATCACAGTTGCTCGGATGGAAGATGAAGGCCTCGACGAAAACAAGCTGGCGGGCCGAACGGTTCGCACGTTCCTCGGGCAACGCATCGATTGCGCTCAGTGCCATGATCATCCATTCGATCCAACCTGGAAGCAGAAAGACTTTGAAGGGCTGGCGGCGTTTTATTGCCAGGCTTCTGTAACGCTTGGTGGAGTCGCTGACTTTGCGAAAGGTAAAGACAAGCAGGATGTTGTTTACAGAGTCGTTGATCCAGGAGCGGAGCAAGGTCGAGTTGTGCCGGAGGCTGTTCCGTTTCACCCGGAATGGTTGCCTGCTGATGGCGGCCTGAGGCATCGCCTTGCCGATTGGGTGACTCACAAGGAGAATCGAAGATTTGAGCGGGCAATCGCGAACCGAGTCTGGGGCTTCATGACGGGGAAACCGTTGCTGGAACCAGTTGATGATTTGCCTCATCCAGAAGAAGGAGGAACCGACGCGCTGGATATCCTCGGCCAGGAATTTCGTGCTCGCGGCGATCGGTTGAGCGTGTTGATTCGCATGATTGCGCTGTCAGATGTCTATCTTCTTTCCTCGGAAACGAGTGCCGATAACGAAGAGACTTACACGAAGCAGGTGCAGGCCTGGTCTGTGTTTCCATTGGTGCGTATGCGGCCTGAACAAGTCATTGGTTCGCTGTTTCAGGCCGGTCATATTCGCACGATCGATCAGAATTCCAATCCGTTCGTGCGACTGACGAAGTTTGGCAACGAGAATGACTTCATCAAAGAATACGGTGATCTGGGAGACGACGAACTCTTGCAACAAGTCGGCACTATTCCGCAGGCATTGTTGCGCATGAACGGCCGCTTCACTGCCGAACGAAGTAAAGTGGACATGCTGTCGGCTCCATCGGAGATTATTCAGTTCTCACCCGATAGCGCCGCCATTGTGGATAATTGTTTCCTGACGTGCCTGTCTCGCCATCCCGGCTATGACGAAAGAACTTACTTCCTGGGCTTGTTGGATTCCACAATCGAAGCGGCAGCGCAGAAACGCGAGGCGAATCCTGAATCTGCCGAAGTGGATGCTGCTGTGAAGCCGATGCGAACACGGGCACAGGTAGTCGAGGATCTGGTGTGGACGCTGTATAACAGTCCTGAGTTCTCGTGGAATCATTAACATGCAAACGAATCCAGGTCGTCGTCAGTTGCTGCAGCTTTTGTCTGCGTGCGGCGTTTCGCTCGCATTGCCCGGCATGACGGCCCGCGCTGCGACGCGGCGGCGAGATGAGCGACCCAAATCACTGATCACGCTGTGGATGAATGGCGGGATGAGTCAGTTGGAAACATGGGACCCGCATTCCGGCACCAAGTCGGGTGGCGAAGTGAAAGATATTGCGACGTCAGCGGGTGACATTCGCATTTCTGAATTGCTGCCTCAAATGGCCGAGCAACTGCATTCGTGCATGTTGATTCGTTCGCTCACTTCGAAAGAAGGCGATCACGAACGCGGTGCCGCTTATGTGAAAACTGGTTATCGTCCGGAGCCGACATTGAAATATCCGACGCTGGGTGCGATTGCAGCGCATGAACTGCCGGATGAGAAAATTGAGATCCCTCAGTATGTCACGCTGGCTCCGGATCGAATTGTGCCGGAAGCTGGTTATCTTGGAAGTCAATTTGATGCGTTTCGAGTGTTTGAACCGGGTTCGGGGCTATCGAATCTGAAGTCGTATGTCAGTACTGAGCGTCAGACTGATCGATTGCATGGGCTGAATGTCGTCAGTCAGCAGTTTGAGCAGCGTCGTCAATTCGGAGCCAAACGCACGTTGCATCAGAATACTCTCGAGCGCGCGCTGACGATGATGTCGTCGGAACAATTGAAGGCGTTTGAACTGGATACAGAAACCGCCAGCGTTAAAGCTGCCTATGGTAATTCACGATTTGGGCGCGGCTGTCTTGTCGCGCGGCGTTTGGTGGAAGTAGGCGTGCGTTCCATTGAAGTGACGTTGCCGGGGTTTGATACTCACGTCTCAAATCACACGGGTCATGTGGCAAATTGCAAAATCCTTGATCCCGCAATTGCGACGTTGATTCAGGATCTGCGTGACCGCGATTTGCTTGATTCGACTGTCGTCCTTTGTGTCAGTGAATTCGGCCGCACTCCCAGCATCAATCCGGCAGGTGGCCGTGACCACTGGCCGAATTGGTTTTCATGTCTGGTCGCTGGCGGTGGATTCCGCCCAGGAACTGTCATCGGTGAAACGCCAGGTAATGTGTTTGAGGGGAAAGATTCGGACGGTAAGTTGAGACTTCCATCTGATCCTGTTTCGGTTCCTGAGCTTTACGCAACGATCATGGCGGCCATGGGCATCGACTTCAGCAAAGAAATCCTCACGCCAATCGGTCGCCCGATGCGATTTGCAGATGCAAAGCCGACCGCGCGACTGTTGAAAGATGACCTGGCGAGCCGTGTCATAAAAAGCTGACGACCGTGTTCAGCTCGCCGTGGAAACGGACGATTTGCGAATTGTATCAGGCGGCTCTATCATCCGTTGCCATGAAGAACGGAAGCCGCAGATACACCGAAAAATCTATCATCATCGTTGGCGTTGGGCTGATTGGAGGCTCGATTGCCGCTGCCGTGCGTAAACGATTTCCTGAATGCCGCGTGATTGGCATAGGCCGCAATCCTGAACGACTTAACGACGCTTGCGAGCGCGGACTGTTAACGGATTGCTCTGATCAGATATCGGCGGCCTCAATCCCGGAAGGCAGTCTGGGAATTGTTTGTCTGCCTGTTGATCAGATTGCCGCAGCAGTGCTGCAGTTGATTGACGCTGGCTGTGAGCTCATCACGGATGCAGGAAGCGTAAAGGCGAGTATCTATGCTGCGCTGGACGGCGATTCTGACGTGACATACATCGGGGCACATCCAATTGCAGGTAGTGAACACACCGGCTTCGAGCATGCCGATGCAGATTTGTTTGTCAATCGCCTTTGTGTCGTGACACCGATGCATGCGAATGCAATTAAGACGGCCCGTGTCGTTTCATTCTGGAAGTCTATTGGTTCCACAGTGCAGGAAATGTCACCGGATGAACACGATCGTGTGCTGTCGCTGACCAGTCATCTGCCGCACATCATCGCAGCTGTGATGAGCGGTTGCGTCGCACCGGACAAATTGCCGTTTACAGGTACGGGATTTCGTGACACGACGCGCATTGCTGCCGGATCAGCCAGTCTGTGGACATCCATTCTGCTGGGGAATGCGAAGCACTGCGTTGAAAGCATTGATGCTGCGGAGCGACTGTTGCAGGAATTTCGTCAGGCAATTTCGTCAGGAGATGCAACACGGCTGAAATCGCTGCTTGATGCTTCTGCGGAGCGACGAAAATTGTTGGATCGGAAGTAGCGTCTGCAGTTTTGCAAAACGTATGATGGACTTCCAGTCCGTCATTTTTCGGACGGACTGGAAGTCCATCCTACGGCGAATGGCAGAAATTATTTCAGGACAAATCCTACGTGTCGCGCGGCGTGCTTTCGCGAATGCTGAAGCGTTCCAGTTCGAATGTCTCAAGCAAAGAGATTATGTGTGACACGCGTTCATCAGTCGATGATCCGGAACGAATGCTGACCACAATGGCACCGGCGATCAGAGCGGCG
>JAYVNW010001152.1:0-1601 GCA_043758225.1 Candidatus Kuenenia sp.
ATTAACAGCTTGCGATCGCTGCCATCGAGTCGCGAGCGGAAAATCCGGGCCTTTCCATGCTCCGAGAAGTAGAGTGCATCTTGTTTGGCGCTCAGCGCCACACCCGTAGGCGCCTGCAGCCCCGTCACCACATCCTCGATATTCGAGCCATTGATGTTCGCACGCCGAATGGACCCGGGAATGCCGACCGTCCAATAGATTTTTTTGTGCTCGACATCCAGTGTAAAACCATGCGGATCCTTGAGACCGGAAATCACCGTTTCAATTTGGCTCCCATCGAGATTGGCTCGACGGAGATGCGCCGCTTTCCACGAATAGAGGGTATCGATCCAATACAGTTTCTTGTTTTGCTTGTCGAGCAGCAATGACCGCAGATGCAAATCCGAGCCTAGCTGATTTGCCCGATTGTGATAATCGACAATCGTCTTGATCTCGGCACTCGGCTTTGAACCTTTTGGAGGGCGAAGGTCGTTCCCATGATAGGGTTCTCGGAAATCGTAACCGGAATATGTATCTCCGTAGTCTTCAACCTCAACTTCGCTCCCGTCAGCCATCCGGACTTTTTTCATGACGACGGGAATGATCGGTGCCGGGGTTGCCGCTGGCTGTACCTCGGCCGCCGCCTCGGCTGGGGCGGGCTTCTCATCATTGGTCAGATTGACGGTGATGTCATAGTCATCGGCCCCGGAGTTGGCATCGTCGAACGTCACGATGATGTTCCGCTGTTCGTCCTGAGTCAGCTTGACTTGACCTCGCCCCGCATTGACCGCGAGTTCCGCAGTGCCGAAGACCAGATTCGGCTTCAGATATCGATTCGTCCCCGAGTTGGTCAGCTTGGCTTTCGGCTTCGGAGTCCACTTCACGCCGTTGACATCAACTTGCTTGGGAATTGCACCCTCCAGATGCGTCCAAGTCATGTAAGTTGGGAAGATTCGCAGTTCGTCCCGACCGTCAATCGACACCCGAACCCGGAGTTCCGTGAGCTGCGCGTTGGCTTTCTCCGCAGCCTTCGGCTCACCGGCCAATTCCCCAGCACAGCCAGTCACCAAGACCGACAACAGTCCCCACAGTAGCATCAATCGCTTACGCATCGCCTGGCTCCGAGTAGTTTGGGGCCGCACGCATCAATTACTGCCTATTAATGTTAAACGCCAATCACCATCAGATCGAGTTAAATCCGGCTTTCTGACAGAACCGCGGACACACCAAACGCGAAAGAAAGAGCATCGCGGTAGGGATGGCCCTTACGGGCCAGGGCTTTTAACATCTTTGAACGAGCAAAAACTGCGAAATACCCTGATCTTCGATGATGTGACAAAATCACGCCTGATACAGGATCACTGAGCTGTTCACACATAAGCAATGCTTGACGTTTTTAAAATCCTGCGTTTTGTGAGGTTTTCAATCTCCAAAGATGTTAAAAGCCCTGGCCCTTACGGGCCACCGCCCCGCACAGATCCGTACGTGCAGGATTACTGCATACGGCTCTTACCTTGGATGCTGACAAGCGAATCTCACGTTGGGATAGGGATGCAGGATTTTCGGCGATGGTAGCCAGCGTTTGCTGAGCTGACAGAACTTGGGCCAGGTCAGGTTCCGGG
>JAYVNW010001153.1:0-7296 GCA_043758225.1 Candidatus Kuenenia sp.
CGTTCTGTCACGGTTGCGAGCATGATGTTCATAATTCCGATACCGCCAACAATCAGACTGATGGCGGCAATCGAACCCAGAACCACATTGAATATGACTTTGATTTGTTCAGCTTGTTTCAGCAATTCCTGTGGCACAACGATGCTGTATTGTGTTGTATCCTTGTGATTGTGAGCCAGGCTTTCGCGAATCACGGCAGCTGTTGCAACAACCTGATTCTTATCCCGGATCCGAAGTGTAATCTGATTCAATTCCACTTGTTCCGCACTGAATGAGCCCGTCCGACGATCGACGTCTAAGTCACCCATGCGAACCCGCATTGTTTCCAGCGGAATATAGATGTCGTTGTTGTAATCCTGTCCTGACATACTGCCACCAATCGCAGCACTCGCCTCCCGCGATTCCGTGACGCCGACGACCATGTAGCGTTTGTCGGCAACTTTGACGGTCTTGCCGATCGGGTCTTCGTACTGAAACAGCGTCTGCGCTGCACCGGCAGCCAGAACTGCGACGTTGTCCTTCTTGCGGCGGTCTTCGTCGCTGATAAATCGCCCCTGAGCCATATTCAGATGATTGACGTCGCGATAATCCGGCGAACAGCCGACGATGCGGCAATTCATTTCACGATGGAGATAACGGCAGGGCTTTGAGACTTCGCGAATTGGTATCGCCTGCTCCACAGTTGGTATAGTTTTCGACAACAGTTCAAAGTCAGAACGCAGCAGGCCATAACGCAGCACAAATGAATTCGATGCCTGATTGCTGGCGTTCTCGCGTGGCGGCTTGACGCTGCGGACAATAATATTTGTGGCACCAAGCTTCAGCACCTGTTCCTGAGCCTGCTGGCTGGCACCTTCGCCGATTGCCAGCATCGCAATCACGGAGAACACTCCGAAGACGATCCCTAGCATGGTCAGGCCGGACCGCAACTTGTGCAGCATCAGGCTCTTGAGCGCGAGTTCGATTGTTCGGAGAAGATTCATCATATTAGGAACTATCCAGGAAAGACGCCTTCACCCGCGACAACACCGTCCTTCATGTAAATCTGCCGTTTCGCCAGCCTGGCGACGCTTGGTTCGTGAGTCACCATGATGATGGTTCTTCCTTCACGATTAAGCTTCAGCAGCATTTCCATGATTTCGCCTTCGGTTTTTGAATCGAGGTTTCCCGTCGGCTCGTCGGCAAGAATAATTTCCGGGCTGTTGACGAGGGCTCGTGCGATGGCAACGCGTTGCTGCTGACCGCCAGACAATTGGAATGGTCGGTGATCCATGCGATCACCAAGTCCGACCATATCAGCAAGGTGCTCAATCCATTTGTGTTCTTTTGCACCGATCGATGGATAGCCGTTGCGATAGTGCAGCGGGACTTCAATATTCTCCAGGACAGTGTACTGTGGTATCAGATTGTAGGACTGAAAAATGAACCCGATCATTTCGTTGCGGATCGATGACAACTGGTCATCAGACAGCACTGAGACGTCTTTGCCACCGATGATATATTTTCCAAAGGTTGGCCGGTCGAGCGCCCCTAGCAGATTCAGCAGAGTACTCTTGCCGCTTCCCGACGATCCCATGATGGCTACGAAATCGCCTTTTGGAAAATCGATCGTCACCCCTCGCAGAGCTTCGACGGTGACCGTGCCCAGCAGGAAGTGTTTCTTCAGATCGATGACTTGAGCAGCCAATTCCATGTGAGACTTCTTTGATTCGACAGCTATTTTTATGCAGGCGAGCGGCTGGGCGGCAGCCCTCCGAGTGTCTTCCGAATTTTCAATCGTGGAGTCTGGGATCGTACTCGGAGGGCTGACGCCCTGCCGCTCGCCTAATTCTTCTCTACGGCCCTTTCCCCTGCCCTTGACCTCGTTCCTGAGCGCTCTTTTGCATCTCTTCCAACGTGATTTTTCCGTCGCCGTCTTTGTCGCCGCGATCGAAGAATTCTGGTCTCGGATGCTCGTCTTTCGTAACGACGCCATCTTTGTTCGCGTCCATACTTTCAAATCGAGCTTTGGGATCCTGCATTCCGCCTGGGGGACCACCGCCACTTGCTGCTGGCATTGCACCACCCGCGCCGCGTGCATCGCCACCGGGACCGGCCGGTCCTCCTGCACCTGGGCCGCCACGCTTGCGTTCCGGAGTGTCCAGCTTTTCGCGGCCGGCCTCAGCGTCAGATGTGAGCTGAGATTCCAGTTCACTCAGTTCTTTGGAAAAATGCGTGCGAGGGTTCATAATGACATACTCGCCTTCAGCGACACCGTCCAGAATCTCCATGTACTCATCGTTGGCGTCTCCCACCTTGAGTTCGCGTCGTTCGGCTTCGCTGCCTACGGCGACGAACGTGAAATAGTGTCCGACGGTTGAGATCACAGCCTGAATGGGAATCTGCAGCACCGGCTCTTTGCGATCTTCGACAATGATGCGGCAGTCAGCCGTCATCCCAGGTTTCAATTTTCGCACTCGGGCAGGATCATCTGTGATCTCGATCGCGGTCTCATATTCCTTAAGATCTGTATTCGGCCAACTGCCAGGCGTCGGCACGGACGAGACTGTGGCTAATACGCCGCGGAATGGCTGGCCGGGAAGCGCGTCGATTTCGATCTCAACGGGCTGTCCGACCACGATGCGACTGATTTTGGATTCATGAATGCGAGCATCGACCTTCATGTTTTCGACATCCGGCAGATTGATAATCGCCTGACGCTCTCGCACCGCTGCACCTTCTTCGATCACGACAGGCTCACTGCCGCGCGAACTGTTCTGAGCGGCATAGACAACTTCGCCAGCCTGTGGTGCAACCAGTCGACACGCGGCAATCTGCCGTTTGAACATATCCCATTTGTCCAATTCGACGCTGTAAGTCAGCTTCGCAGCTTCCAACTCAGCGCGAAGCTGTGTCATTGTCGCTTCGCCTTCTTTTTGGGCTCGCACAGTTTCCTTCTTGGAGTCGTCGGCAGCCTGCTGCAGCTCTATCATTTTTCGTTCATGCATGAAGTCCCTCAGGACCTTGAGCTTACCGGTATTGACGCCCTTTGTGATCATGGATTTCGTCACTGCCAACCGAGCGGTTTCAAGTTCGTTGACGTTTTTATATCCGAGGCGTGCCTGACTGCGGACTTTCTCGTAGGCTTCCATGTCCATGGACAGCTGTTCTTCGTTGGTTTTGATGTCCCCTTCGATCGTAGCCGCTTCCTGGTCATATTCTCCGCCATCGGCCCTGTATTTGTTTAAGTCAAGATCGGCGAGCTTTTCAAGAGACTGCGCAGTCCCTACAGCGCTGGAGTTTGTCGTGTCCTGAATTTCGATATTGATTTCAGACTTTTCAACCGTCGCTTTGGCTGTCGTGACTTTGATCTGCTGTTCCTTTTCCTTTTCGACCAGTGTCGATGAATCAAGTTCGCAGACGACGTCGCCCGAGATATAGTCGAATCGCCGAACCTGCTGACGATCCTTCACGAGGACTTCTGAGAACTCACCCAACGTGATCTCGTAAATTTTTCCTTTGCCGTCTTCAGCAACCAGCTTTATTGTCTTGGAAGTCTCCGATGCCGAATCCATGAACTGAATCACGCCATCGAAATCTGCTACCGTCGGCGCGCTGACGCGGCTGCCTTCTGGTACCAGCGTAATGATCGTGGTGCTGCCTTCAACTTTGTTGCTCAGCACGGAATTGTGCATGCTGTCAACGGTGCCGTTTTCGGTGATCATAATTCTGAATGGCGCTTTTTCGGCCTTCTTCAGAATGTACTGTGAGTTCAGCGTGGGCTTGTTCATGCCCATGATCTCGAACAGCTTGTCTCGGGAGCCCTTGACTGCAAACAATGCGGCCACAGCCACGACTGCTAACAACAACAGGATCAGGATTGGCGACTTACCGGACCGACAAACGCGGCCCGGCTGTGATTGTGGGAATGATCGGAGCATCCTCAGAGACCTTCTAAATTAGTTCTGTGGTTGCGAATTGGAAGGAACGGCACCGGGAGTCATTGCAGGAGGAACAAACGCCCCGTCATCCTGCAATTCGTTCAATTGCAGGTACCAGGGATCGTCCCAGACTCCGCGAGGATCAAGCTGCATGATACCCATGTTCTGGAAGATGTTAAGCCGATTTGTCTCATATGCGATCCAGTCCTGAACAAGGGCATTTTGAGCATTCACGACCGAATTCAGTGCCTGCAACAGGTTAAGGGCGTTGCCCTGAACGGCTGCTGTGGCCTGTAACGACGCGCTGTCGTATTGTAACGAGGCGTTTCTCACGGTGGTGCGGTCGATTTCAAGCCGATATTCGCGAACCTTTAGTTGACGCCAGTTCTGCCGAATATTCTGCTTGATCTGGTCTTCGGCCAGCATGTAGGCACGCCGCTGGCGCTGGTAGTTGATCAGAGACGTATTGTAAACATTTCGTTCATCAATTTGGTCCAGAGGCGTGGTGAACTGGGCTGTAGCAGAGTTCACGGGCTGCGTATTGTTGCCGGCGAGTCCAGTCTTGCCCTGGAACGAAATGTTCAGGGTCGATTCAAGAGCGTTGGCCGCGATCTCGACTTTCCTGCGAAGGTCCATCACCTGAGCGCGACTGTTCATCAGATCGTGGCGACTTTCCAGTCCGATTTCGACAACTCGATCAATCTCAGGAAATTCGTCTGAGCCATCCAGGGTAAACCTGTTCAGAGGAATCGCTTCAACACGCAAACCAGCCTGAAGAACTTCCAATTGCTGTGCCAGCCGCTTCATGAAGTCATCCAGCAAAATTCGTGAACCATTGCGGATCTCCGACAGCAACTCGTCTGGAGTATACGCATCGGCGGCCGTCTTGTTTCCGGTCCGCGGCAGATCAATCCATATCTCAGGAAGCTCCGACTTTTCAAACGCACCGCTACCATCTGCATCCAACTGCTTCAGCACTTCGTCTGGCGTTTCGAAGTCGATCAATCGAACCAGCATATCCAATTGATCTGATCCGAACAGGAAGTCACGTTCGATCAATTCGAAGGTGCCTTTGTCCTTGTCGAAGTTCTTTTGCAATCGATTCCGCTCTTCTTCACTGCGGAAATAACGCCTGCCGGGAAGACTTGCTGTCCAGTCTTCTTTTGTCATTTCGAGCAACTCTTCGACTGGCTCAAAGTCTCTTTGCACAACGTCCATTCCAGACGCTCGCAATTCATCACGCAAGGCAACGAGCCCTTTTAAGTATTCTTTGAGAGTCGAAAACTCTGGTGGCAAATCCGCCTGATCTTCGCCTAGGTCCGGAAACAACTGCTCTCCCAGTCTTTTTTGAATCTCTCGCATCCGTCGTTCCAGATCAATGAGTTCCCAACTGATCAGCTCAAATGGTGCCAACGCACTCTCGTTGATTTCGAGGCGAACATTTGGCGGCAGCCCTATCAGGACTTTCAGTGTGTCCTGCTGATCGGCGAGGGTTTGAGTATTGCTGGCAAGTGTTGCCTGAGCCTGATTCAACTGGTTCAGAAGCTGGTACGATGTCAGGCTGGTAGGTTCCAACTTTGTCCATGCAATCAACTGCTGGACAGAAGCCTGATACGCCTCGGCATCCGAAATACTCAACAGGAGCTGCTGATCTTCCTCCGTCATCGGTCCGATCCACTTCAGAAACAGACCGTCGTACCTGAAGCGAGACTTCAATTCGTCCGGAATCACCAGCACCTGCAGAAAGTCTTCCAGCTTTTCGGTCACATATCCTGGGATATAAGAGTCCAGAGCTTTTTGCTTTTCATACTGTTCTTCCAACTGCCGAATATTGTTGATCTGGTTCAGAATCGTCTGACGCTGTTGCAGCAGATTGAGATAGCTTGTCGAAACCAGCACAAACAGTGTCTGACGAAATCGGGCAAGTGTGCGTGCATCATAGAGCACCTGACGTTCAGCCTGAGTCAAGGGTTCAAGAGCGATCTTGCGGCCGGCGTTAAATAGCAAAGGTTGAGTAATATTGTAGCCTATTGATGGGGCCGGCGTGCTGCCCGGTTGACCAAAGGCCCACGTGACCGTGTTGGCAACTTCCACTGCAATCTGGCCACCGGCCGGAAGCAGCTGGCTGACTCCGAAGAATTGCGATGACGTTCCAGCCTGGCGATGCTTTGAAAGCGGAGCGGTGACGCCTGCACTCGGTTCACCACCAGACAATCCTGGACCCAGGCCAAGAAAACGAACGCCCAAATTGTAGCGTTGTTGCGTCAGGGCGAGTGCATCCAGATACAAAGTCTCAAGGTTGTTCTGATAGTCACGATTATGGATGTATGTCAAATCGACCAGTTCCGGCAGCGCGACTTGCACCAGCTTGACCTGGTTATGAGCGTCGACCGGATCGACGCCATTCATACCGATGCCGTAGGGTTCAAGCCATTGCGGATTTTCAATCGCAAACGCCGTTCCTAGCTTGTGCCAGTTCTTGTATCCCCTGCGACCGTTGACTTGATGCATGAATGTATGCGCGGAGGGATCGTCTGGTGGAAGCGGCTCTTTGTCCGGATCATACGGATCATAAAATCGACTCCGTTGATCCGGCGTCAGGTTCACGCGAGGCAGTTCCCAGCGAGGATCATTCAGTTTTTCGCCGATTGCGCCGTATGTGTCTCGTTCCGCCTGTTTGCGCCAGAACTGACGCGAACAACCAGGCAGCAACACTATGGCCATCACTGCCACAGCCAGCCAGGTCCCATATCGACGCTTTATCGATTCCATCAGTTTCACCAGCATCCTGCTGCTCCCCTGTTACCCGCCAGGATTCACTCAACACTCAGGAACGCTTCGCGCAAATCAGTGCAGGCTGAGCTTCGCGAAGCACTGTCAACTCAAGGCGATTGCCCTACCGTTGATACCTATTTTGTTCGTGCTGCCTCATACGCCCTGAAAGACGAATTGAGACACAAATCACGAGTTGCCGAGAGAATGTCTTCTACGGATAAGTCCGATTTCGACAGTCGCCGGACCTGGGCTTGATTTGTCAGCCATTCCAAACAACAGCATCAGAAGAATCGACACGCGCCGCGCGCTCAGACCGCTGTTACCCCTAGCACCGAACTGACGCGAAGACTCGCTGCAATCAGTAAAACCGCTACACCTCCACACCCCAGACAGTATTCGTAGAGGCCTTTAATGTTTTCTACCGGTATCAGCAGCTTTGGCTACATCCCCAAAGATCGCCCTGTCTCAAACAACCTATCTTGATCCGTGTGGGATGGGAAAGAATTGAGCAGGAAATTGCAGCGTTTGATGGGAGTTTGCTGGATTTGACGAGATGCCGAGTCAAAATGCTGCCTTAATAGCCGGTTTTGCCGTCATGCCT
>JAYVNW010001154.1:0-2666 GCA_043758225.1 Candidatus Kuenenia sp.
CCAGTTTCCCCGCTAACGACATTGCCGGGATGATTGATCTCGAGCCATTGAAAGATCTAAAGGCTCAGGCAGCACAAAACACACCGTTCCCCGGATTGATCGAAGGCTTGCAGGGTGTAAAGTTCACAACTGATCTGGCGGGCGAAGGCAAATTCCTGTCACAGATTGAAGTGCGAACGGCCAACAAGAATTCGGCAATGCAACTGTCAGCGATGGCTCAGGGGATGCTGCAAATGCAGAAAGCTCAGATGCTCGGGATGGCCAACGCGCCTGATCCATCCGTCAGCCCAGAGTTGGCGGAGACGCTTGCTGGACTATTCGACACGGTGAAGATCACTGTGAACGACAATACTGTCTCGTATGTCATGCCAAAACCAGAGGAGATGGATGCGTTTGTGGAATCGATGAAGCCTGGCGTCGTATCGCTGTTTGAAGCGATCCGCGCCGCCCGCAAGGCTGCGACTGCAGCTTCGCGGATGAACAACATGAAACAACTCGGATTGGCATTTCACAATTACCATGATGTATACAATCACTTTCCTGCAGAAAACGGTAATGGAGTACTCGGTGCGGGACAGAAAACAGGACTCAGTTGGCGTGTTTATTTGCTCCCGTTTGTCGATGGTGCCGCGCTGTACAATAAGTTCAAGATGGACGAAGACTTTGACAGCCCTCACAACAAAGCCCTGATCGAACAAATGCCAGTGGTGTTCAAAGTCGAAGGCGTTGATAAACCGGGCTACACCTCAGTGCATGTTTTCACTGGCGATGACACCGCCATCGGCACGGATAACGGGACTGGATTCCGGGACATTACAGATGGCACATCGAACACCATTCTTGCCGTCGTCGCTGGCCCGGAATCAGCTGAGATCTGGACCAAGCCGGGCGGACTTGAATTCAATGCGGATGATCCCAAAAAAATCCTCGGGAAACTGGCCGAAGAGTTCCTTGTACTGATTTGTGACGGATCTGTTCGATACGTGAAATCTGACATTAACGACGATACGCTGAGAAAACTGATTCAGCGAAATGACGGTATGCCTGTAGACATAGAATAAGTCGCTGTAGGCGGACCAGAGCAAAATTCCATGAACGAGCGAACCTGCACAACTCGAAGACGAATGCTTGCCGGATGTGCGGGTGGCGGGCTTTCGATGAGCCTGTCCGGGCTGTTGAGCGCCGCATCTGCCGGGACGAACGGCCCAGGCCGAATTCGGTCGTGCATTTTCATCTTTTACTATGGCGGTCCGAGCCATCTGGATACATATGATCTGAAGCCGTCGGCACCTTCGACAGTGCGAGGTGAGTTTAATCCAGTCGACACAACTGTGCCGGGTATTCAAATCTCCGAGCACTTGCCACAGATGGCTCGTGTGATGCATCATTGTGCGATTGTTCGCAGTATGCACCACACAAATCGGCTGCACGATTCAGCTTCGACGGAAGTTTTTACCGGACGCCAGGGTTTGCAGGGTGATCGTGAAGAGTTCGCTCCGATCCCGCAGTTTTTTCCGTCGCATGGTGCCGTCGTCAATCATCTTCAGCCATCAGAATTCCAGCGGGCGAATCAACTACCCGTTGCACATGCAGCGTTGCCGTGGCTCATTCACAATGTTGTCACAACTCCTTGTCAGGGCGGAGGATTTCTCGGGCAGCAGTTTGATCCATTCGAGATCAACGCCGATCTCCCGGCGCTGCGATATCAGGTGGAAACGTTGCGGCGACTCGACCAGCTGTCCCCTGATCGCATTCAGCATCGCCGCGACCTGCTGACCAGACTGGATTTGATCAACACGTCGGTTTCCAATCCTCGAGCCATGCAGCTTAACGAATACAGCCGCCGTGCGATTGAGTTACTGGGCTCGACGGCCTTGCATTCGGCTTTGGATATTTCCGAGGAAGATGCAGCGACTCGTGAAAGATATGGCCTGACGTCTCCGGTTGCACAGCCAGGCGATGCTGCTGCCGCACTCGCTCCGGGGCGCGATCTGCGTGGGCAAAACCTGTTGCTCGCCAGACGACTTGTGGAAGCCGGCGTGCCGTTCGTCAACGTGAATGATTTTCGTCAGCAGGGGCAAAACTGGGATTCTCACGCTGACAACTTTGGACAACATCGGAAGTACCTGCTTCCCCAGGCAGATCGAGCTCTGGCGGCGTTGATTGACGATCTGTCAGAACGTGGCCTTCTGGAAAGCACTCTTGTCGTTGCTACCGGAGAATTCGGCCGCACACCAGTGATCAATGCGTCCGCTGGCCGCGATCACTGGCCGGATTGTTACTCGCTGATTCTTGCCGGCGGAGGTATCAACGGCGGGCAAGTTTTTGGTTCCAGTGATCGTATTGGAGCCTATCCGGAGACCGATCCGGTCACACCTGCAGACCTCGCTGCCACCATCTTCTGGCGCTTCGGGATTAATCCTGCGAGTGAAATCCGTGATACCACTGGGCGACCTCATCGCGTTGCAAATGGTGATCCGATCCGACGATTGTTTGGGTGATGCCCTTGTTGGATTCTGCCAGAATGCGGCAAAGTCTTCCGCCTGAGGGAACTTATTTCCTCGCCGCTTGCAGAACGCGAGTTTATGACGAACGGAGTTGAAAGTATTTTGGCTCGAATGTGTTGGAAAGACCGGCCTTTGGGGCACGATCAGTAGAATTGCCCA
>JAYVNW010001155.1:0-3800 GCA_043758225.1 Candidatus Kuenenia sp.
CTTTATCGTTGCTGAGTTCCGCAAGATGGGTAGTCTTGCCGCCGGGCGCAGCACAAAGATCAAGGATGGACTCACCAGCCTGCGGCGCAAGCAGCAGCGACGCGGACATCGCGGCTTCGTCCTGAACGCTCCACAGACCTTCTGCATATCCGGGTAATGTTTCAAGTCGCGGCGATTGTTCCAAATGTATGCTGCCGTCGATGCGTCCGGCTGAAGCCTTGCATCCGGCATCGCGCAATGACTGCAGCACTGCGTCGCGATTCGCTCGCATGGAATTTATCCGCAGCGTTATTTCTGGCGGATCGATCGAGTGAAAACAGGCTGCGATCAATTCCGTCTGCGTCAGACGCGACGTCCAGCGTTCCGCCAGAGCCTGAGGCAGAGAAAACGCGTCTGCGAAATAATCCGTTCGTTCAAATCGTGGATCGGGCAGAATCGCTTCGTTAAGACTTCGCCACTGTCCGGCTGAAGTCGGAAGTGTGAACGGTGACGGCTCTGTCGCTGGTTCGTCGCTCAAAAGGCGTCCGATTCCACGCAACACGCCGTTGACGAAACCCGTCCAGCGCGGACGATCGATCAAGCGGCAAAGCCCAACGGTGGAATCCACCGCAGCGTGATCCGGAGTCCTTGAAAACAGCAACTGATACGCGCCGATCCGGAGGACTCTCCACAGATCCGGTTCGACTTTATGACGAGGCCGCGTGATGCGTGATTGAATGACAACGTCCAGGGTTCGCCCGCGCCGGACAACGCCCGCCGCGACATCCAGCGCCAGCGACCGATCCGCGCTGCTGAGAGAATGCCGACTGTCCAGATCGGCCATGATGTCCTGAATGAATCGTTCGGATCGATCAAATTCCTGCAGTACGGCAAAGGCAAAGATTCGGCCGTTCTCGTACGGCATCCGCACGTTTACGACACCTTCGTCGGTCGCTTTACGAGCAGCTTTGTTCCAGACATCACTCACAAATACTCTCCAATTCGCAACGTGACAGGCTGCAGCCTGTACTTCAACTCGGAATTGTAGCAGGGAGACCCAACAAGGCCGTTCGCGCAGGAATCAATTCATGGAGATTGCGCGACGCGGCTTTACTTCTCACGGGGAGAAAACCAGAATCCGGCACTGCGGAAACCGATATGGGGTGACGATCAACGGTTTCTATTTCCTTGAAAGGCTCTCCCTGTGGCTCAATTCCCCAGAATGTGTGATGTGATTCAGACGTTCGACACTCCTCGCGTGGCAGATATCACAGCGACCGTTCAGCAGCAGATGCAGTCGCTGGAATTGCACAAAGTTATTCGACCGGGACAAAGCGTTGCAATTCCCGCAGGCAGCCGGGGCATCGCCAATATCGGACTGATCCTGCGTGAAATCGCCGCGTACTTTACTTCCATCGGTGCCGCGCCGTTTATTGTACCGGCGATGGGCAGCCACGCGGGAGGAACGGCCGAAGGTCAGCTTCGAATGCTGGCGACACTTGGCATTACGGAACAATCCGTTGGTGTGCCTATTCGAGCGACGATGGAAACAGTCATCGTGGCTCAGACTTCAAATGGTCTGCCCGTACATTTTGATAAGTACGCATCGCAGGCAGATCACGTCTTTGTCGTTGGACGCGTGAAGCCGCATACGCGTTTCGTTGGACCAGTGGAATCCGGTCTGCACAAGATGATGCTGATCGGCTTCGGCAAGCACGAAGGGGCGAAGATCTATCATCGGGGAATTCTGACAATGAGTTTTCCTGAAATCATCGCTGCAGTCGCCGAGCAGGTTCTGAAGGTCTGTCGCGTCTGTGGCGGCATGGCGATTCTGGAGAATGCAGAAGATGAAACGGCGCTGATTGAAGCCGTGCGTCCCGATGACTTCGGCCACCGTGAACCGGAGCTTCTGGTCCTCGCCAATCGCTGGCTGCCGCGTTTGCCGTTTGATGATGTCGATCTGCTGATCGTCGATCGCATTGGCAAGAACATCAGCGGCGTTGGCATGGATGCCAACGTGATCGGTCGCAAGTACAATGATCATGCGGCCACATCGCAGGATACCACTCGAGTCCGACGCATCCTTGTGCGTTCCCTGACAAAGGAAACGTATGGCAATGCCACTGGCATTGGCATGTCGGAATTCACGACTCAACACTGCGTCGATCAGATTGACGCGGAATCCACTCGCATTAACTGCGTCACTGGCCTGCATCCGGAAGCTGCAATGATTCCCATCACGCTTCCGACGGATGCTGCAGCCGTGGATTGCGCGCTGCAGACGATCGGTATGATCGAACCGGAAAATGCACGCGTGATTCAGATTTCTGATACGCTGCATCTCACGCACATGCGAGTGTCTGAGGCTTATTTCGAAGCCGTGCAAAAATCGAAGCACTTGCGTTTGGATGGTCAGCCGTATGATTTTCCTGTCAATGCAGCAGGTTGGCTGACGGATGTGTAAACGCAATGATTGAACCGCAAGGTGCGTGAAGTGGAACTCCGCGCAGCAAAGAGGGAGTCGTTGGAAAATTGTGTGTTTTGCTATCGCTGTACACACGCTACTTGAGCCATAGGGCTCAAGCCGCCTGGCTGATGGATTCGTTATCAGCCATGGATTCGTTGCGTTGCGGATCGTCGCTGAGATAGACGGACTCGCGCGCCATCGCTTCTCGACCTTGCGTGCTGAGCTGGTATTGAAGCCCAACGCTGCGACCGTTGAATTCAAAACGAATCAGGCCCTGAGCAATCAAGAATCCATGAATCGACGTCAGTGTCGTTTTTTCGATACCCTGTACGTCCTGAATCCGGTCGAGCCACCCTGCATATTCTTTCGTTGCAGCTTTGGCGGCCGCGTCACGGACAGCATAGCAGTTGAGAACTGTTAGACAGTTCTGCTCAAACTCGCTCTGTTTTGCTACGGAATCGTTCATGACCTCTGTATCGACCGCTGAGTCCCGGCCATTAAACAGAGCCAAGAACGCACGACTGATCCACACCTTCCGATCTTTTTGCCCAATCCTAACAATGGCTGAAAGCCCTTGACCCAAAGGAGCCTGCCAGCTCGTTGCCAATCCAGCGTTCACGATGTTCACTCGCCGAAAAATGAAACCATCGCGCGATTAAAACGAGCATTGATCTGAATTACGGCAGTTTTCGGAGTGTCTTGGGCCAATCGGGACAGCCAGCCTGTTTGGGGCCAGCCAATTCCGCGATGACTCCGCCTGTGCGTATCAGGCAGTTTCGTTAATCTGGCCAATTCAAAGCGGGTTTTTCGCTTGGCGAAGTTTTAACGGAAGTGTGATTTGTCGGATTCAACATTTCAGTCAAATTGCCACCGACCTGAGCATCTGTCAACATACCGACGACGTCATCAGCCTGGGAAGAAACGAAGTGAGGAGTATCAGTCGAATGCAGTGTCGGATCTTGTGCTTGCCTTTGTTGATTTCTGTTCTTGTCTCAATCCCTGTCCTTGCACAGGACGAACGTATTCCGCATGCTCAGGACAAGCCGCCTGGGCCGGCGTTGAGTCCTGGAGAAGCGATTGCGAAGATGACCGTGCCGGAAGGTTTCAGCGTCGAACTGGTCGCGTCGGAACCGGATATCGTCAACCCTGTGGCGATGACGATTGACGAACGAGGCCGCTTCTGGATCAGCGAGTCGCTCGAATATCCTCGACGCTCGCCGGGGCCGGGCAAAGATCGTGTCAAGATTCTGGAAGACACCGATGCTGACGGCAAGGCCGACAAGTTCACCGTGTTCATGGAAGGTCTGAACATCCCCAGCGGCATTGCCGTTGGGCACGGCGGAGTCTGGATTGT
>JAYVNW010001156.1:0-2365 GCA_043758225.1 Candidatus Kuenenia sp.
GAGGACATCTCCGCCTGGCACATACAGAGGTGCGTTGCCTGGAGGAACGATTAGATTTGTACTGCCAACGTTCAAATCAGGAAATCCAAGGCCGTCGGCATCGTTAACGATTGTTTGCAGTCGCAGATCAATGATGACTTTTTGAGCGACTTTGCGTTTGTCGAGTTGTTCGCGGAGCCTGGTGACTCGCTGTTCAACTTCGGCGAGTTCTTTTTCTCGCTGCTTCAGATCGTCTTCGAATTGACTGGCGAGTTGCTGCTGGATGAATTCCGTTGCCTTCTTCCGTGCGACTTCGTCTGTGCTGATTTTGAGTGACTGGATTGCATCTTGCAACTCTTTTGTTTTGGCCAATTCTTCGGCAGGAATGGGTTCCATGTAGGATTCAACGATTGTGCGAGTGATATGGCGTTGGCGATATGCACCGGGATTCGTTGCTGGACCACGAGACATTCCGGAAGGTCCTGATACGCCGCTAAGATAACCGCCTTCCCCGCCGAGATTTCCACCTGAAGCACTGGGATATCCGAAACCGCCGCCGCTCGCGTCTCTTGCGGGCGGTTTGCTACTGCCCGGCGGTGAAACCGGATCAGGGTCGGGGAAAAAACGGCGAGTCTCTCCTTCATTCACAGCCGGCTTTTGTTTGGCTTCCAAGGCGCCAGCAGGCCGTGTGCGATCCTCCTGAGTCATCGCAACTCTCGCAGCTCCGATGGTACTCAGCACCAGAATTCCGCACAGGGCAAACGTTGTTTTTCGCATGAGCATTCACTTTCTAAAAATCGTTAATGGTGGGTAATAAAATGTAGCCATCACGCTCCGCCGTGATGAGCCCCGTTCGTTCGCTTTCATCATCCATTGCCGCATCGTTCAAACTTTATGCTGCGGCGATAAGAACACGCAACCGGCGTGATTGATTTGCGTGGCGTTCTTGTGGGCTCATCACGGCGGAGCGTGATGGCTACTTTCGAGCTGCCCTCGCAACACTTCCAAATCGTTCTTCCATGGATCTGCATCCTGTCCAGTGAACTTGGAATCTTGATGCCAACTGGATTCAATGTTGTTCAATCGATCCTGCAACTGAAGCAGATCGCGGGCAAACGTATCGGGTGGAAGGAGTACAACTGGGCGCGATGAATTTCCAGACTTATTGATAGGGGCAGACGATGTAACAGGCATAATTTCGGCAGACTTGGAATCAATACGGTCACCCCGAAAAAACCAATACGCAGTACCGAATCCCAGCACCGCGAACACGATCGCTGCCAGGACGCTGGTCATCGAAAAACGTAGAACTCGCCGCCAGCGACGCAACATGCGATGCCACTTCAGATGATTTGATCGCCGTCCCGATTGCAACTGCACCAGAATCGCATCCAGAGTTCGTTCAACATGTTCCGCATCGCGAAAACGGTGAGCCGGATTTTTGGAGAGTAGCCGATCGATGACATTTGCCAGTTCCGCCGGGGTGTCGGGGTTCACTTCTTCCACCGGACGATGTTCGTCGTTGCAGATCCGATTCAGAATCGCCAACGCATGATCCGCTCGAAACGGCGGCCGTCCGGTACACATGAAATAGATCGAACTGCCAAGACTGAAGAGGTCGGACCGATGATCGACTGAATGGCCCGCAGCCTGTTCGGGCGACATATAATGCGGTGTCCCGGCGACGACTCCGGTTCGTGTCAGCGTGGCATCGTCAACCGTGCGAGCCAATCCGAAATCTGAAATCAGGACTCGATCGACCGATTCTTCCAGCAGGATATTCGCTGGCTTCACATCACGATGCACAACTCCCTGCGCGTGAGCGGCTGACAGTCCGGCTGCCGCCTGGCGTGCGATTCGCACCACTTCTTTGGCATCCAGCGGACCGCGTTCGTCCACACGAGCCTGCAAGGATTGGCCTGGCACATACTGCATCACCAGATACGATGTGTCGCCATCCGTCAGGACGTCGTGGATCGGAATGACATGTTCATGAACAACCGCCGCCGCCGATTGAGCTTCGCGAGCGAACCGACGACGTGCGGCTCCGTTGTGAGCGAGATGCGGCTTCAGAACTTTAATCGCAACGACTCGATGCAGTTCGGTGTCAAATGCCTTCAGGACAATCCCCATGCCGCCGGAACCGATCATGCGTTCGACTTCGTAGCGACCTATGCGGCCGAGCATTTCGGGATGGCTGGGCGGCGACAGAAAATCGAGCGACACCGGTTCGCACTCAGTACCAATGTCGTCATCGGAATTACCTTCAAGTGAACTGCCTTCGACCGAGACCGTGACGGTTGACGCAAATCCAGATCGGTATGATGGAATTTCATGGCGCGTTTCGTGGCATGATTCGTTCATGACAGAAAGAGTCTCACGAACT
>JAYVNW010001157.1:0-2773 GCA_043758225.1 Candidatus Kuenenia sp.
CACCTGAACCTGTGAAGGCTGACGAGGAACCGGAACCACCAACGTCATTTGTTTTCAGCAAGTCCGATCCAATTCGAGTGCATTTCGACAAAAACCAAATCACTTTGGTACTGCGCGCTGGAGTTATTCAGACTGGCAAAGAAGAGATTCCGGAACAGATTATTACCATTCCAATCGACATGTCGCTGCAAGGCGGGAAGGTCATTTTGGAGCCTGGCAAGATCGGCATCGCCAGCAAGGAAGAAACCGACCGTCTGAAACAGATTACCCGAGCTAATCAGATTCGTCGCATTCTGTCGAATCGTTTGGTTCGCCGTGAGCTGAATGGCACTATCGATCTACAGGCGGCTGGCGACAAAACATTGCCGCTGACCGTCACAATGATCCAATTGGTGGACGGCTGGTTGTCGGCTGAAATGATGTAATCGATATCCTTATGGATCAGTAAAACTTGACCACCCCGTGGATGATTCCGCGGGGTTGTTTTCGTTGTGCGCCGCTGTGGGCGGAACTTTAATGCTCGACCAGTTGCCACCAATTGACCGTCGCCGGGGACTTTACGACAAGAAACCCAAGCGAAATTTCTCCGGCAAGCTCCTTCCCGGCACTGTAACAGTCATTATGACTTTGGAAACTGCACCTGAAATTCGCTGCCGCGTCCCATCACACTTTTTACGGACACTGTTGCCCCCAGTGCCTGGCACAGATGTTTGACGATCGCCAAGCCAAGCCCGGATCCTCCACGTTCACGAGAACGGCCGCGATCGACACGATAAAATCGTTCGAAAATTCTCCCCAGAAGTTCTTCCGGAATTCCAGTTCCTGTGTCTCGCACGATAATCGTCGGCACTGAGTTCTCGATCTTAAATTCCACGGTGATGGAACCGCCAGCATCAGTGTGCTTCAATGCGTTATCCACGAGATTGCTGACAATTGTCTGGACAGCCTGATCATCAGTCTCGATCAGCATCTGATCAATTCCAGACAGCTCCAGTTTCAGCGATTTCGTCGCAGCGACAGTTCGGAAGCCTCGCAATATGTCGTCAGCAATTGTAACGACATCGACTGGCTCAATATGCAGAACCTGCTGCCTCGATTCAACGCGCGCGAGTTGCAGCATTTCCAGAATCAATTGCAGCAATCTCTCAGACTGTTCTTCAATCTGTTTCAGAAAGCGTTCGCTGGCAACCGCATCGCTCATCGCACCCGCCAGCAATGTATCAGTGCATGCCTGAATCACGGTCAGCGGAGTTTTCAATTCGTGTGACACACCGCTGACGAAATCACGCCGCATCGCTTCCAGACGTCGCATTTCCGAGACGTCTCGGACTACGGCCACGGCACCGGCATGCGGTCCATTCAGAATCGGAATCACTACGAGAACGAGGCTAGGGGTTTCCCGGGACTTTCGATATTCGATGGTTTCAAGTTTATGCGACGTTAAGGCGTCCTGAACGGTTTCCATGAACGCCGGGACGCGTACTGCTTCGTAAAGTCGATGGCCGATGCCGATGACCTTACTGATCCCCAGCAAACGACGAGCACCGGTGTTCAGAAAGACAATCCGTTGTTCGCGGTCGATGGCAACAACGCCTTCCTCCATTGAATCCAGAACGGCCGACAACAGGTCCGAAGAGGAACGGGCTTCACGTTCCGCATGTTGCAGACCGGTAATCTGAACCTGAAGCTCGCCTTCCAGACGGTGCAAGGATGTGGCCACTTGACCAAGCTCGTCATGCCGATCGGAAATTGACAAAAGCATGTCTTCCCGTTGAGGTCGTCCAATTGACTGATCAAGATTCGCCGACATCGATCGCAGAGGATCGACGACACCAATGGCCACAAATGCTGCACAAATTACTCCGATGATCCATGTGAAAATCGCAGATCTTGTGGCAGCGGAAGCAATTGATGGATGTCTCCCCAGCAGTTCATCAGGAGAGAGGACTGAAAGAAGGACGCGGATGTTGTCTGCGTCGGCTGAAGCATCCAGACCGAAAGCCAGCATTTCAATCGAACCATCTCCCAGACGAATACGTCTGGAGGATTCACCGAATCGAATGGCCGACTGAACGACGGACTGCAGAGTGATCTCAGTAGGCAGCAAATCTTCCCCACGTGTCAATGCCTTGCATTCTTTATCGACGAGCCAGAGTCGCTGAGAATCCCGCTGAAGCTTATTCTGCCATGATGTGATCACAATTTGTGGATCTTCGCCAGATTGCAGCTCATCCCGAATGACGCGGAGTCGACGTTGTACTTCTTGTGACTGCCCGGCAATTGATTCAGCCGATTGTCCGGCATGAAGGGCGACCAAAAGTCCGATCAAAGCAAGCAGCGACAAGACGGCATAAAGCCCCACAATCTTCCAGAATAGCTGCGATCGAATCCACTTCACAGAACACCATTCAAAACTAAAGACACATGTGGCCCGAAAAAATGATTCAGGGGACGTCGTCTCGTTGGACTATCCAACTTCCATGTGTTGCGGGACTAAGCGATCTGTCGCAGACCGTTCCGTGCGTTGAAGGCAGTCGTGCTGGTTCGACAACTGTGGTGATCTTATCAGCGAACTGGCAGCTTTCCGTCCTCGGAGACTCAGACTTTCAGAAGTTAACAAACCAGATGCAAATGGTTCATCCAATCAAACCATTCGAAACGTTAGTGATCATCAGTATACTGCAACTACGAAATCAACCAAGAAGGTTCTTCGAACGCTGAAGAATTCAGGGAGTTTGGAAGCGGCTTGGTCCCAGAAATTGTGCATGGTTCA
>JAYVNW010001158.1:0-1802 GCA_043758225.1 Candidatus Kuenenia sp.
CATCTGCGAGAGGTGAAACAGATCCGCGAATGGCAGCTTGCGTTCCGACGCGAACTTCGCCATTTCGCCCGTGTACAATTCCAGATTCTTGTTCTGCTCTTTTCCATCGGGCAGATGAGGCCACTTCAGATCTTCGAACGCCATCGGCGAACACAGCACAAGTCGCGGCGCGGATTCACCGTTGTACTTCTGAGCGAGCGTATGATCGATGAAGGCTTCCAGGTCCTTGCGAAACTGCGGCAGGCCAGCTTCCCCCGCGTACGATTCGTTGTAGCCAAAAAAGGCAAAGATCACGTCGGCTGAAACCTTGCTCAGCCACTGATCGGGCGATCCGAAGTTTTCCGACCGAGGCCGTTCCGTCAGCGTGTCGCCACTGAAGCCCAGATCTCGCACGATGAGATTGTGCTCCGGAAAGCGATAGTGCAGCATGGCTTCCAGATGGCCAAAGTGCTGCATTCGATCCGCCAGCGTGTTCCCGATGACGGCGATATGATCGCCCTTCTTCAGCTCCAGCTTCAGTTGCTCAGCGACAGCAGCATGAGTAACCAGCACCAGCGCGCATAGCAACATAATTCGGCGAACAGAACTCAGCATGAGCCACACTCCTGGGGATGGAGATTCCGGTGGGTAAGTCAGTATTCCCGCAGCTTCGCATGTTCTGCGATGTGGTCAAGTGAGCGGCTTGCCTGGCGAGCAGTGTGGCGTCAGCCCACCGGTACATTGCGATGGTAAAGAACCCGACGCGAACCGCCGGAACTGCAACGTACCGGCAAGCTGATGCATGCCGCTCGCCGGGACGTCTTTGCGTTTGTTCCCGGCTCATCGCCGCAGATCCCACCCTACTTTTGTGGAACCGATTCTGCTGCGACTGCGGAATCTGGTGTCAGGGCAGCCTTTAAAACAGCCAGCTGGCTCGCATAGTCATGCACGGTCGATGTCGGATAATCATGTGTCATCCAGCGCACCAGAAGAATCAAATTCGCCTCAGACAATTTCTGCGGCGAATAGGCCACCATCTGATTCTTCGCTCCATAGTGTCGAGATGCATCCGGGTGACGGATGAAATCTTTTAACCATGCCGCCGATCCGTACTTTGCAAGTGTTGGATAACTTCCGGCGGCTGAGTCATCCGGCTCGACTGGAAAAGCCTGTCCAATCGTGTCGTGGCAGCTCGCACAGGAAGTGTCCTTCAGCGCGCCGTTCCACGACCCGTTGATCGCCAGATCGCGACCTTTTTCTACCAGGGCAGAATCATACGTCTCCCCGACATGTCCGGCCTCAGCGGCAAGAAACTCGACCAGGGCCTGCACATTGGCGGCATTGTCCGCAGACTTCAGTGAATCGAGATTGCCGCTGGTCCAGTCAGCCATTTCAGAACTGTCAGGATTAACGTAGTCGATGCTTTCGCCTGCAGCGGCTTTCGACTTCGCTTCGCGAAACCGTGTCGAATTCTTCATCCACGCGAAGTGATTTGAGTAGTCCGTGACAACTGCCCGCATCCAGTCACGACTTCCAAACGATCCCAGATCAGCAGCCGTGGGCGGGGCGATGACTGGTGGATCGCCTTCCTTCTTCCCTGCTTCCGTCACCAAAGAACCACGCCCATCATGGCCGTTGTATCGATGGCAACTGGAACAGTGCTGTTCAAACAGTCGCGGTCCCTGAGTAAACGGGTCATTGCGGAGCAGCGAGACGGCACCTTCGACTGGAATCTTGTCCGGTCCGGAAGCCAGTTCGATCGCCCGTTGGCCGTCACGATGCGCTTCTGTCAACGCCGCCTGATGATCCTTGTTGTTCGCGTC
>JAYVNW010001159.1:0-9836 GCA_043758225.1 Candidatus Kuenenia sp.
GGTTCGTGAATTGTTGATCGCGGCGATCAATCAATAAGTCACAGGAACTCGGAGAACTACCGTGGCGTGGGGACGCAATTGGTTGGCGTGAGGCCACATTCCAGCCGATGTTGAAATCTGACATTGTGGTTGCTCTGTCGTCGATCGTTCAGCCAGGACCTGGTCACGCAGATGATGAGCTTCTTGGGTCGCATCGACCCATGCTTCTGACGTCGGCGAAGCGGCCCACGTCTGGATTTCGATTTTCATGGGCACTCGCGCGAGTTCAGATTCGGCGGTGGCCAGCAGTTCGCAGATTTGGTGAATCTGTGAACTGCGACGGGAAGCGCCGACGTGCTTGATATCGACTCGAATCTCCCGCATTGGCCGATCGAATTTAATCTCGCCGACGATCCTTTCAAGTTCGGATCGTAGATTTGCAAAATCCTGCTGTGGATCGACATTCATTTTGACTTGCGCGAATGATTTGTTGATCAAACTCGGCAATTGCCGCGGTTCAGGCGACTGAAGTTGTGGTAAGTTGGCGTTGACTGAAATGACACGAACATCTTCGTTTCTCGACCCCAATTCGGTTCGAAAAGAATTTGAAACGATGGCAACCGCCTGTCCTGACTGATCCTGCGCCATCGAACCGAGTGCTATGGCTGTGGCAATGATCATCGCGAATCCACTGAGCATCGTCAATGTGGTGGGTTGAAACAGCGAGTGAGACGACGCCTTCATTCGACTTCTCCGTCGATGGCTGCACACATCGTGATCGTGACGGTTAGAATTGATTCACGAACTGAATTTATGTCTGTCTGTTGTTCTTCAACGCTGATTCTAAGCTGTTCAGATTGGAGAGACACGTCCCTCATCATGCGAGCGGCGATCATCGCTGCGAATTCGGCATCCCGAAAGGAGTTTGTAGTGAGGGTGATATTGAGTGATAGTGACTTCGCTCTCCGCCCGAGCAGCATGAACAGCGTCTTTCCGTTCGATGTCATTTCACCTTCTGCGTCACAAAGTTGCTGGATTGGAAGTTCCAGACGCACGGTATGAAAAACAGAATTCATGGGACTTGAAAGCAGATCGCCGAGTTGTTGCTCAAGCGGCTGATCAGTGTTTCGATTTGTGTTTGATGCGTTCGCGACCGATTGGTCACGGAGCATGGTCGCTGAGGCAATGATGACAAACATCATGGCAATCAGAATCCCTGGGCCTGTATGCTGCCAGGCTGAGGTATAGATTGCTGATGTTTGTGGAAGCTTGTTGTTTGTCTGCATCGGAGGTTCTACGCAGCTTTTGCTCGTTCTGCAGTGAGGTCATTCCGCTTTTGAGGTGGAATCCATGCACGCAGACGTTCTTCCATTACGCCGGGAGAATGTTCCTCCTGAAGTGCAAGGAATCCTTCCAGCATAATCTCACGAATCGTGGTTTCTTCGTTGTGTCGTGCTTCGAGTTTACCCGCAATAGGAATGCAGAAAAGGTGCGCAAATAATGCACCATAAAGTGTTGTCAGTAATGCCACGGCAAGTCCAGACCCGATTTGGGCCGGATCGGTCAGGTGACTGAGCATATGCGCTAGACCAATGAGTGTGCCGATCATTCCCCATGCCGGCGCGGCGGAGGCCATGACTTCGAAAAGTTGACGACCTGAATTGTGGCGTTGATCGATGGCATGTTTTTCGCGTTTTAGTGCCGCAGTAAGTGTCGCTGGATCGCATCCGCTCGCTGTCAATTCCAGGCCTGTCCTGAGGAATGGATCGGATTGCTGTTCGACGACAGCCTCCAGGGCCAGCAGTCCACCGCGTCTTGCAATGATCGCAAACTGTCGAAATTGATCGAGGACTTCTGTCGGTTCCTGAATCTTTGATACGAAGCAATTGCGTGCCACTGAGAACGCATTGCGAACTCGATGCGCCGGGAAATGAATCAGGACGGCCGCAAGTGTGCCGCCGAAAGTAATCAGCAACGACGGCACGTGGATAAATGGCAGTGAGTCACCGCCCAGGAATATGGCTGAACCGACCATGATGAGGCCTGTTACTAAACCAAGTATTGTTGCGCCGTCCATGGTAACTCCAGATTTCAGATCGCAAATTTCAAATTACTTGTCACTCGCAGTTAAACTCGATTTTCTCGACCATTCTTTGCCTTATAGATCTGGGCCAGAATCTCAGCAATCGCGCGAAAGAATTCGAATGGGATTTCCTGACCAACATCCACGATCTTGAACAATGCACGTGCGAGTGGTTTACGTTCCATGACCGGGATATTGTTCTCACGGGCAATCTTCACGATGTTCTTTGCAAAGACGCCAGCGCCCTTGGCCACAATCTTTGGAGCTCGCATTTTTTCCGGTTTGTATTGAATCGCGATAGCAAGGTGGGTCGGGTTTGTCAGGATTAAATCAGCTTGCGGAACATCTTTCACGGAGCGTTGTTTTCTGGCTTCTCTCTGCTTTCGGCGGACGGCGGCCTTCACCTGCGGATCGCCGTTGTCGTCTTTTTGTTCCTGCTTGATCTCTTCACGAGTCATCTTGAGTTTTTGTTCCTGACGGAACCATTTGATCAAGTAGTCTGCAAGTGCCAGACCGACCGCAACGCCCGCCATGGCCATGCAGATGATCAGACCAAGACGCCATCCGAATGCCGCAACCGCGTCGATGGAGCCAAAGTTGCGGATTGACAGTTCCCCACGTCGCATCCATAGCAGCAGCATCGAGATGCCCAGCAGCAACGTGACCTTCATTGCATTCAGCAAGCCTTTGATCCCGGATTCCATCGAGATCAGTTTTCCCATCGGGTTTTCCGGAATCAGTCGATCCCAGTTGAGAGCCAACGACTTGAATGAAAAAACGAATCCCACCTGCGCGAAACCAAATGCCAATCCAATCGCCATAATGGCCGCGACGAGTATTCCGCAGGTTCCGGCCAGTTCTACCGACATCCAGCGAGCACCGAGCGTCACATCCCATGGACCCCATTCTGAACTTGGAACGTCTACCGTCCAATGGCGGATTGCATCCATCAGTCGCGTGCCCAGTGTACCGCCGGTCCACAGCAGGATCGCACAACCCACGAGCAAAGCGATTGATGCAGTTAAGTCTGTACTGAATACAACCTGACCGTCTTCGCGTGCCTGGTCACGGCGATGCTGCGTTGGAGATTCGGTACCATTGTGTTCAAGATCTGCCATTTCAGGTTGCTACTCCCTGGCAGGCTCGATACAGCAATTGCTGGATGACTTCACAGATTTCCGGAAGAAACACGATCAGGCCGCCAAGACCTGCAATCAGACGCAACGACATTCCATACGACATAAAATTGAACTGAGGTGCCGCTCGCATGGTGACAAGAATCGTCAGAGAGATCACGAATAGAAGAAGTGCGATCGGTGCAACGATCATGAAACCATCATCGACCGAATGTGTTACGCTCCAGACAACGGTATCCCATGATGGCATGGACCACGCACTTGCGGCAGGTCGCATCGCAAATGATTGGCCAAGCGAATAGAACATGATATGATGCAGATCCAGCACAAAGAACAGGATTATGCTGCCGGCTTCCAGTGCTGTGGAAATGACGTTGCTGGGCTGTTGGTCCATTGGTGACGATAGACCTCCGAGCGTCAGCCCCATTTCCTGGGCAACCCAGGCTCCGGCAATCCGCACGGGCACTAGGCACAGACTCAACATCCACGCCAGGCCAATACCCAATGCTGTTTCTCGAATGCCAAGGAATGCCAGCCGGAGCCATGCACCTGTGCCTGTATCTGTCAGATACAGGGTCAGAGCAATGCCGTGAGCGTATCGACTAGCCAGCATGTACGTGATCGCTACCGACAGGCCGATTTTGACCGTCGATGGGATACCCTGTCCGTTCAGTGGAGGCAGAAAAGCGATAAACGCGCTGACTCGGAAAAGAATCAGCAGCGCTGCCAGAATGATCGCTTCGATTGCCACATTGCCTGCTTCGATCATTGCGTCACCTGCAATAATCGTTCCATCATTCGCATCGTGAATGACGTGGTTTGCTGCAACATCCACGGCATCATCAGCAACATGACCAGTCCGACCGCAACGATGCGCGGGGCGAACGACAACGTTTGTTCCTGCACACTTGTGATCGTCTGTGCCAGACTGATGACAAGACCGACAACAAGGCTGACAAGAATCGGAGGTCCGGAAAGCCACATCGCCGTGATCAGAAGGTCCTGACAGATTTCAACAACGTTGAGTGTGTTCATAGAACTAGCCGAATTTGTAGGTGGAAATTGCGGATTGGTAGATGGCGAGGGGGATCGGTCTGCAATGGTGTCTTGTTGTTGAAACCATTGGCCATTGACCATTTACTACTTACTACTTACTACTTACTACTTACCAGTTATCTTCTACTGCTTTGCCGTCTTGGGTTGACTGTGCCGATTGTTGATCTTTTTCAAAAACTCGCTCACAAGTTTTTCATCGGCGATAGCGTCGAGGATTGCTGAAGCTTTGCGTTGCTCCAATTGCACGAGCACATCAACAACCATGTCAATCTGATCGGTGGCGGCAAGTTCCTTAATGGCGCTGGCGGCGGTTTCTGCGTTCATGCCCTCAAACATTTCCGTCAGTTCTTTGAGATTCTGTTTGGTCGCTGCGACGTCTGGAGCTTTCTTTGGGCTTGGTGCAGTCGTGGCTCCAGATGTGCTGGCAAGCAGCCGTCTATCCTGCTCAAAGATAAGTCTTTCGGCGGCGAGTTGTTCCTGGTCGGTCTTTAGTTTTTGTCGTTCTTCGTTCATCCGTTCAACTTCGGCGACCCACTTTTCGCGGTCTTTGCCGAGTTTTTCACTGTCGGCCGTCAGCTTGTTTCGATCCCCGTCCAGCTTCGTTCGTTCAAGATCGATTTCCTTGCGTTTGAGTTGCAGGTCAGTCTCATTTTGAGCCAGCGACTGCTTCTGAGTATCCAGTTGTTTTTTGTCTGCGTCGAGTGTTTCGCGATCCGTTTTCAATTGCTGCTTTTCGTTGGCTAGTGCCAAACGTTCATTGCTGATTGCATCTTTCTGGGTATTGATTCTGGCGACGAGTTGCTGAATCGCCGCACGTTGGTCACTTGCCTGGGCAAGCAGATTTTCTACCTGCTGCTGTGCGCCTTCGACGTCGGTCTGAATGAGACGATGCTGAGAGTCGGCATCCTTTAAAGCCTGCTCCCGAACGCGAAGTGCTTCGTCACGGGATTTTAGACTCAATCCCATCCGGACGATTTCTTCGACACTCATGGGCGAGCTTCGCACTGCAACCGGAAGTTGTTCATCACTCTGACCTGACGAGTCTGATGATATTCTGTGACTGTCGCAGTGCGAAGATGAAGCGTCAACTGTATGTTCGTGAGAAGTCTCGGTATGACTTTCCGCATTCGTAAGAGTATCAGCTTCATGTTCATCACTCACAACGGTCTTTTCGGCGTGGACCGGTGCGGTCTTTTTCATCATGAACGTGCCAAGTCCTGCTGTCACTCCAAACATTACCGCAGCATAGATTGCAAGTCCGAGAATTTTTTTCATTGTGTACTCCTCAATTCCTGCATCCTATGGTACGCCTGCGATGCCTGTTCCTGTAATTGAATGTCTTCGTGTCTCAGTTGCTCGCGGCGATGTTCTGTGTGCCCTCGATGAATGATCTCTTCGATGATTTTCAGCTCAGTTCGTGCATGACTGTGATGTTCCAAAGCCAGTTTCAGATTGTCCTCGGCTTGCTTCAACGATTCAGCGGCAGCCGCTAGCTGCTGTTCACCATGTTCCATCATGCGGTGCATTGAAATCAGAACTCCACCACTCATCCCATTAGCCAGATCCCGCGATGCTGTGCGTTGGATCGTGTCCAGCCATACTCGCAATGCGTCTTGATGTGCTTCGGCTGCCGCACGTTCGGAATTCCGCGCTGCTGCGGCAGCACGGCAGGTGTCTTCCTGCTGAGCTCGCAACTGACGGATCCGTTCATAGCGTGAGATGAAGCGTTTCATGGTGAATTCTGTACGAATGCGATACGAAATTTTAGATCAGGGTTCCACTCTCATAGCCACTGGTCGCTGGCCCACGGTTTTGAAACCGACGTCAGCGCGTTCCTGTTCAGTTTCTGTTCACCACGGCCATGCTGCGGCGAGCGTCTTGAGTTGTTCCTGAGTATCTTTCCATTCCGACTTCTGATTGACTGCCTGCTGAAGAAATCTCTTTGCCGCAGGCATGATCTGAACGGCTCGATCAACTTGTGGCGACGTTCCCGTTTTGTATGCTCCGATTTGAATGAGATCCGCAATTTCTGTATGGGTAGCCAGTAACGATCGCAGCTTGGTTGCCCCATTTTGATGCTCCTCAGTTGTGACTTCGCGGAAGACTCGGCTGATGCTGGGCAGCACATCGACAGCCGGAAAGTGTCCGAGAGCAGCGATCTTGCGACTGAGGAGGATATGGCCGTCTAGAATACCGCGAGCGGCATCCGTGATCGGTTCGTCCATGTCGTCGCCATCGACAAGTACTGTGATCAAGCCTGTGATGGCACCGACTTCACCGCAGCCGAGGCGCTCCAGAACACTTGCCAACAGCGATTGCACGGATGGCGGATAGCCGCGTGATCCAGGCGGTTCGCCGAGCAGCAGTCCCAGTTCACGCTGTGCCATTGCGAGGCGTGTCAGGCTGTCAAGAAAGAACAAGACATGCGCTCCCTGATCGCGAAACTCTTCCGCGATCGTAGCTGCCGTTAAGACAGCTTTGATTCGCATCAGTGGTGTCTGGTCCGACGTTGCAACAACGACGACGGACCGCGCCAATCCAACTTCACCCAGGCAATCTTCAATGAACGGACGAACTTCGCGACCTCGTTCACCGACCATAGCGATCACGTTCACATCGGATTCGGCAGTTTTAGCGATCTCGCCCATGAGCGTACTTTTTCCAACGCCGCTGCCGGCAAACAAGCCGACACGCTGGCCTCGCCCAATTGTGAGCAGTCCGTCGATCACACGCTGTCCAGTGACAAGCGGTTCGGTGATACGAGTTCGCTGCATGGCATCCGGAACACTGGCTGTTTCGGCGCGCCATCGACGAACCCGCAACGGGCCACCGCCGTCGATCGGACGACCAATGCCGTCAATGACGCGGCCCAGAAGTCCACTGCCGACAGGGACGGCACGAGCCTGACCAGTGGTGGTGATTTCCAGTCCGGGTTGCAAACCTGCAGTGCTGTCAAAGCACATTAACTGTGATTCTGTTTCGTCGAAGCCTACAACTTCAGCCATCAATTGTTCGCCATTCCGGAGACTGACGGAACAACTCTCTCCGACGAACGCCGACATGTCGGCTCGCATCAAACCGCGAACGCTACGCAGTTTCCCGACGTTCCGGAAAGCGGCGCAGTGTCCCGGAAGCTGAGCCATCTCCGCGACGTTCAATCTGAGAGTCATCGAGTTTCTCCATCCATGAGCGGCGGATTTCTTCCAGCCGTGAGTGCATATCGGTTAACAGAATTCTGCGGCCAGATTCAACTCGCACGGTACCGCGAGCTATGGTTGTGTCTCTCACGCAGGACACTTCGCCCAGCTGTTTTCGACTGGCAGAATCAGTCAGCAATGATTCAAGCAAATCGTGATCAGCGGGGTTGAGTCGAACCTTGACGGATTGGTTCAGTTCAAGATGTTCAAACGCTTTCAGAATCAGATCATCGACGGCGAACATGTCTTTCTCGATTGCGACGCCCACCAGCCACGATGCAGCGGCCGTGGCGAGTTCGACGGCAACTTCCTGCATTTCGCCCAGTGATTGTCGATGCTGTGATTGAAGTTCAACGACAGCTTCGGCTGCGTCCGCAAGTAGTTGTTGCAGACGTGATATTTCTTCAGGATCAACTCCACCCAGCCCTACATCCTGAGCTTTGACCACTTCATGCGTGGAATTTGAAAGCACTGGCACAGCGCTTGAGCGTGACAGGGGTGTTACAGAACGGTCGACAGGATTTGCAATGACATTGGCAACCGAAGAGGACTTCGGACGCTGTGCTGGTCCAGGTGGTAGTGCTGTTGCTGTTGGATTTTGTATAGATTCCCATGCTGCAGACCCATTCTCACCGTTCGATGTCTGATGTGGTTTTACGCGAGATCCGCCGTCGATCTTTACTGTCTGTTCGCCGACAGTAACGGTCTGCGGTGAGCGTTTCAGTTGAATTTGATGTGTGGTCATGGTTTTGAAAATCTATGAGCGTGTCGCACCAGTCGCCGGTTTCCCTATCCCCTGTGACGCTACTCACTTTCCATGTCAATCCTGGCAATAACTTCAGCGATGGAATCACGAGCCTGCTGGATTCTGGCCTGAGTCACATTGGTCATAAACTGCATTTCTTCTTCGATCGTCTGACGCGCTCTCTTCGAGAGATTTGCATATACAGCGTCAGTGATTTCCTGTGGAGCACCGAAAAGTGCGGTGGTCAGATTATTGCTGTCGATTTCGCCAAGGATGCGTTGTACGACGGTCTTTCCAAGCCCAGCGATGTCGTCAAAGCGATAGATGCGAGTCAACAATGACTTAGCGAGATCAGGATCCTGTTCTTCGATGACTGCGAGCATTTCGCGTCGGCCTGCCTTTGGGACACTGCGCAGAACTTCAGCGACGCGGTCCGCATGATTTCGAGTGTCCGGTGGGTCTGCCGGCAACTGCTGAGCTCGAATAAACGTCGCCTTGGCAATGCGTTCAATCAGAACTTCCGGAGCGTGCTGTTCTTTTGTCATTTCCTTCATAACCAGTTTCTGATGTTCGGATTTCAGAAGGCTCAGGACATCTCCCGCGAGCTTTGCTGGTAGATTGCTTAGCAAAATTGCACACGTCTTTGGTTGTTCTGATGTCAACGCCAAAGCAATTTGATGAATGCTCAGAGTCTGCAGATCCAGCAGCGGAATTCCAGTCAGCGCTGGAGGTTTCGGTTTGAGGTCTTCTACGTTTCCTGGCGATTCATCAACAGTTGATGTTTCGTGATTTGCATCGTCGTTTGAGCCAGTACCTCTGGAAACGGCTTCGGCCTTCGTTTCTACCGTTGTGAATTTTTTTTCCGCCTCAACTTGCGAATTCGAATCTGCAGATTCAGGTCTGAGGCCAGAATCTGTTGCGTCGTCTGAATCTTTAGGCAACGACTTCAGAGCGAACTGAAAGAAACAATCAAATTCATCAAGCACGGCACGCTGGCGGCCAATCGTCGACCGACGAGTAGCGTCAGACTGCATGCCGGTGCGTAGTAATGCCGCGCGATCTGGTTCCAGTCGCGACAAAACGGCCTCCGCTACGTCGTCGCCGAGCAGTTGCAGGAGTTCGAATGTTTGCCGTTCGCGATCCATTTTCCATCCGTGGGTCGTTGCCATGATCTACGCCGCCTTCGCGGCAGAGTTCGGTGGTTTCGCTGACTTGGTCGCCGCATTCGTGCCTGTCGCTGCAGCCGGCGTACGCATCTGGTCGGCAGTTGATGCAGGTTTTCCATCCGCAGCATGGGCTTCCCGTTCATTGAGCCATGCTGTCAAAATATCTGCAACAACATCTGGATGGGCCTTTGCCTGTTCAGCAATTGCCGCCAGACGGCGTGCATCAGCTAACGGGATGCCGCGGCCGGTGGCTTCACTAATGACGATTGGCTTCATACGTTTCAACAGCATCATGCCAATTAAAAACGCCAGCATTGCCGCCAGTCCCAGTGAAACAGACTGCAGAATGGGCTGCCATTTTTCCCAGACGAATCCAGGGATCACAGGTTCCGCCAATTCAATCGGCTCCAATTCAGCGAGTGTGACGTCAATTTGATCTTCGCGTGTGTCGTTGAAGCCAATTGCGCTTTTGAT
>JAYVNW010001160.1:0-2717 GCA_043758225.1 Candidatus Kuenenia sp.
CTCAATCACCATCGCGCCGTAGGAGAGATTGGGCACGAAATGACCATCCATCACGTCCCAGTGCAGCAGCGATGCTTCCGCAGAATCGAGCAATTCGATTTCGCGATGAAGGTTGCCAAAGTCGCACTTGAGCATTGACGGAGCCGCAATCGGTCGCTGAGCTTTCAAATGGTTCAGCATCTCATCACGAGTTAGCATTTAGAACTGCCGTTAACAGGAATGGAGCGTCTGACAGAAAGGTTTCAGACAGGAACCGCAAAGCACGATGCCTGCGGTAGACGCTCCCGAACGTTCCCATTGGAAGCCCCAATTGTCTGGATATCGAGTTTTCATGTCCAGTGAAACGTCTTGATTCCATTCATCCCGAAACTTAATCTGGTCTTATGTTCAGTATTTAGCCAGCGAATGGGCAGGTCTTGCCAATTCCAACGGACATAAACCTGTCACATCTGAACATATGATCATATTCAAATTCATGGGGCCTGCTTGGATTGAGTCATTCGACCACGAGAGACATGTCAGTTTTTCGCCAAAAACAATGCGTGAAGTGGATAGAACAAAAAGAGCAGATTTATGTCACTTTTGCATCGTCCTGGAAACTATCTGTCAGACGAGAACCACCGCTGTCCTGACCACTGTTTCTATCGAGTTTCTCCCGTTCCTATTGCCTCCAGGAATTCTGGCGTGAAACCGACAACTTCAAACTGTCCGTCGCGATAGTCGATCTCCTTGAGCTTCAAGCCACGAAATTCTGGCTGAGACTTCTTAATACTCGCCCACCGCCAGAGTCCTGTGATGAACCCGATGACCGTAGCACATGCGGACGCCAGTAATGCAACCTCTATTGCCGATTCACGACTGATAGTGAATGCGACTGCACCAAAGCTGAAAGCAGCCGCAATGATTCCCGTGATGAATGCGTCGAACATGTAGGTCTGAGTTCGTCGCTTAACGCTGCTGTGAAGTATGTCGTCAGGGCTCCGCGCGGACTCAGCATGATGCCGCTGAATATCGCAAACTGACACGCGAGAATCCAGGTTACGGGCAACAACTTCATGTTTTGCAATTGCTGCAATACCGGATTTAGTCACGTGAAACTCGTGATGCTTGCATTCACCGCCTTTTGGGGCGATTCCAAAGTTGGTGCTGAGTAGGGATTATCGTTGGTCTTCGTCATTGCCTTACCAGGCATCCGGTGGAGCCGCTGTTTTGGAATACAGATTGTCGCACGAATCATCGAATAATCCGACCTGGTTCCACGGCCCGATCGCAGATTTTAGCCACTCTGAAAACTCGTTATGCGGACTGGCGCTATCATTCTGTCGCGCCAGACTCAATCGAGCACGAGCTTCACACATCGTGCTGCGAAATGCGACGTCGTTCGCGCGAAGAAAGCTGACATCGCCGATCTTATCTACTGGCATCTGTTCCATACTCGTCGCTGCTGCAAAGTACAACATGCCCCACTGGCACCAGAGCGGAAAAGAAGGAATCGCTTCATAACACCCTTCTACCAGTTCATCCACAAATCGAAGTTCGGTAATCAAATTGTTCGAGTATTCCTGAAGCTGTTTCGTCCGAGTCGCCAAGTTACTGCCAAACAACAGAATATCGGCCAATCGCGACACGCTGAACAACGTATGAGCGATCCCCGTACTGTGCAAAGGGTCAATAAAGCCAACCGTGTTCGCAATCGCCGCCCAATTGTGACCAGCACCCTGCCCTGACAGTCGCTGAATGCGTTTCGTACTCTGCAACCCGGATTCCGGCCGCACGATCTTTGCACTTTCAAACTGCCGCGACAGAAACGGCGATCTCGCAATCCGCCAATCCCATTCCTCCTGCAGCGTTGCAAATGTTGCTGAAACACGAGCTGCATTCGAGCGTTCATCGATCATAAATCCGGCACTTAACGTGTCATCGTCAAATCGAAGCTGCCACATCCAACCGTCTGGGAGAACCTGATGCACGGCTGCGTCATCGCAAGGATACGGAAACGTATCCACGTTGATTGAACGCGAACGCAGTAATTGTTCGCAGGTCACGGCCGATTCAAATTGAGCAAAGATCGATCTCGAATTCGTCTTCAACACATGCGTCTGATCCGGAATATTCAGGAATTTCAGCACACCGTTTGACGAACCGGTAGCGTCAATCAGAAATGACGCCCGGATTTCGATTGACTGTTGATTGGAAGCCGATGCCCGTCGGCGGAGCGACGGGTCTACATTACCAGCCGCTGATCCCGCAAGAGTCCATTGGCCGTCTTGCTGGCTCAGCGTATACTGACATTGTTCAAACGCCAGGACACCAGCATCCTTCGCTAGCTGAAACACAAACTGATCGACATCGCTGCGCAACCAATGGGTATCCGAATGCTCATCATCCACACTAGCCGACGCCAGCAATCGTCGAAAGTCAATATTTTCCACCGTCAAATCTTCGCCAGTTGTTTGATCGAAATAAGTAAATCCTCGCTTCTTCCCGCACAGCAGCTGCGGCCGCTCGCGCTTCCACGATCCCCAGTGACATAACGGCCGCAGTTCTGGAATTCCGTACTCATCGGCCATCTGAGCCAGCGTACGATCAGCCAGCGGTGTCGATGATTCGCCGATCGCAAATTTTGGATGCCGACTGCGATCCATCATCGCCACTGACTTTCCCGCGCGTGCCAGAATCAACGCCAGCAAGCTGCCGCCAAAGCCGGAACCAAGGAT
>JAYVNW010001161.1:0-4481 GCA_043758225.1 Candidatus Kuenenia sp.
GGCTTTCGCTGGTGCAGCGCTTCAAAAGCGCGCGGGACGTGTGGTCGTTTTCAGCGCAGAGGTAGTAGTTTGCGTTGCGACTGCGGCCTATCTGCAATACCTCTGGGACCGACCGCTGCTGAGCCGACTGTTGCCATTTTCGAGCACAGTCATTCTTGGCAATTGGCTACCAATTGTTGGATCATTCTTTCTAGGCGTCTTCCTGAAGACAGAACGCATTACTCAGTTGCGGCGCATTGTACTGGCGACAGTGATGGTAGGAATTTCTGGTTACTCGCTGGCTAGACCGATGCTGGGACATCCTCCCACTTGTGTGGCGTCTTTCAACAATCGCACACTGGATTTTCAAACGACGAATCAAACCTGTTCGGCAGCGTGTGCTGCCAGTCTGCTAAGAATGCACGGTATTTCCGCAACCGAAGATGAACTCGCCAGAATCTGCCTGACTCGCCGTGGAACCCATTGGCTTGGTGTCTATCGAGGCCTCAAATTAAAGACAGCCAATACGGACTGGGATGTCGTTGCGGAAGAGGTAAATCCAAAGGATCTTTTTAGCAGCAAACCTAATTTGGGAATTCTGGCGATGTCATTTCAAGCCCCGGGAGAGGATCAAGTCGTTGATCCGGAATGGGGATTTGAATCCGATGTTGGCCATACTGTTCTCGTCCTACAGTCTCGTTCGTCGAGGTCGCTCGACGTATTCGATCCGTCGCCCGAGTACGGCCATGAAACCTGGAGTGAAGAGGTGCTGGCAAGCGTGAGGCAAAGTATCCTGTTACGTCTGGTACCGCGTGATGGCAACCAACCACCCATCGAAATCAATTTGTCTGCGCTCAAACAGAATATTGATGTATACCCTCCAGTCGCTCAGCGTTAATCTTTATTCGTCACTATTGCGGTATCAATGTCAGGATCTCAGCAGAACCTTGATCGCCTTGCAAACCAGCTCTTTCACACGATGGAGAGTACGGGCGAGATTCTTGTCATTGCTGAAAGCTGCACAGGTGGTTTGATCGCTGCGACACTCGCACGAGTCCCCGGAATGTCCAGGCGTTTGGCCGGATCATTTGTCGTCTATCAGATTGATAGTAAAGTCGCCTGGCTCGGAGTTCCTCCTGATACGATCAAGAAACATGGCGTGGTTAGTCAGGAAGTCGCAGCGTCCATGTCGATGCAGGCACTGTACGCCACTCCTCATGCCACCATAGCGATGTCAATCACAGGTCATCTTGGGCCCGATGCGCCGGTAGAACTGGACGGCGTCGCATGGCTCGCGATCGTGCCACGCGGCGGGAAACCAACCAACATCCGGCTGCTGCTTGGTTCCGATTCAGCAGATGACTCGATCCAACGACGACGCGATCGGCAGGAAGATGCAGTTCGGCAGGCGCTCAACAGTCTCTTGCATGAGCTCTATCATCCGAAGTGCCTCGATTCGAATTGAACTGGTGAACAAGGCAATTTTCCCACCTAGCAATACCAAAGAGATCGCCATTAATGATTCTTGCCCACGAAAATGGCCTACTTTTCTGGTATTAGATGTCGTGAGAGATCCGAAGCTGGGGATAGACACAGCCGCTCGGATGGTATCGTCTGGATGAAAAACAGTTGTTCAGGTCGAATAAAAGCGGTACGCTGCTGCATGACTCAACCACTGGATCAGCTACGGGATCAGAACCTTGGCCGAAGAAAAAAACAAATCAGATTCTTCCGGCACAAATCGCGTCCAGCGTTTGGGCGACTTTGAGCTAAAGAAAAGACTCGGTAAAGGGGGAATGGGCGAAGTCTTTTTGGCGCGCCAAATCAGCCTTGATCGTATGGTTGCGCTCAAGACTTTGTCGAAAGAACTGGCCAAGAAGGGCGATTTTGTTGCGAGGTTTGAGCGTGAAGCAAAGTCGATGGCCAAGATCGACCACCCGAATGTCGTCAAGATTTATGCTGTCGATTCATATAAAGGGATTCATTTCGCCGCTATTGAATACATTGATGGAAAAAGCGTTCAGAATTGGCTCGATCACCTCGGACGATTCAGCTTGGCCGATGCCGTCTACATCGCCATCGTCAGCGCAGAAGCGCTCAAGCATGCTCATTCGAAGAACATGGTCCACCGGGATATCAAGCCGGACAATATCCTGATCACTCAAAAAGGCGTCGTTAAAGTTGCCGACTTCGGCCTTGCGAAAGCTATGGATGAAGATGTCTCGATGACCCAAAGCGGCACCGGACTTGGCACGCCATTGTACATGGCACCAGAACAGGCGCGTAACGCGAAACATGTCGATCAACGAGTCGATATCTACGCACTTGGCGCAACCCTGTATCATCTTCTGACCGGTAAGTTACCATTCATGGCAACTACAGCGCTGCAACTGATCCTTGCCAAGGAGAAAGGTACCTACCCGACGGCACGCAGCGTGCGTTCGGAGATTCCGGAACGCCTGGATTTGATTATCGACAAAATGATGGCGAAGGATCCCAGCCACCGCTACAAAAGCTGCGACGAAATCATCCACGATCTTGCGGCACTGGGAGTTCACGGAGAAACTCTCAGCTTCATTGAAGGCGCAACACCAGTCGGCACAGGACTCGGTGGCGCAGCGACGTCAACTTCGCTTGGCAGAACTCAGGGGATTCAAAAGACTTTCGCATCGACGACAGCGCCTGGAGTATCAACTCTGGGTGCGATGACAGACGCGGCTAATGCAGGTACACGAATTTGGTACATCCAGTTTGAAGATGAACGCGGTAAGACTGTCGTGGAAAAGCACTCGACCGGTCGCATCCTGAAAATGCTTGTCAGCGGCAAACTAACCGCTAAAACGCGAGCCAAAGTGTCTGCTGACGGCTCATACTTTCCACTGGCTCAATTCCCCGAGTTCATCAGTGCAGTCGAAGAATCACTCGCGCGAAAGTCGGTAGCGATTCGCAGGGAAGACATGCAGAGTCTCTACAAAAAAGTAGATAAGGATCAGAAATCGTTTTATCTGAAACGAAAACTCAAGGACATGGCTCGGAATGCGTATAGCATAATCTGGCTGCTGATCCTGATTGCTGGTGTCATCGTGATCGGTTATCTGGGTATTCAATACGCTGAGACACTTCCTCAAAAGATCCTCGACATGATTGGCTGGGGAGAAAAATCGGCCGAAAAGGACGCAACATCATCAGACGGTACGGTTTCTCCCGGAAATCTTCCGCAAGGCCAACCACCAGCACCATAAATAAAGGCGATCAAATTTCAGCCTGCACCGCAGTGTTGTTGCAAAACCCTGCCTGTCTTTATCTTCGCCAAGGAATCTCCTCCACGACTCCGCTGACCAACACGGTATCGAAAACATGACGCGGCTCAACTTCACGGGACGAAGGCGAATCTCGAAACAACATGTGACGATCAGCGTCACAGGGATCGGCGGTATCGAAACTTTGAACGCAGAATTTGAACTGGAAAGCTACGGGTTTCCTCACTCTGCGGCCGTGATTGTTGAAGCCTTTCGGCAGTTGGAACTTGTTCGATTTGAATTTGGCTCAGTGGGCAACATCACACCGCCCGCAAGTTGCCGTCTGTCTGAATTCGGTACACTCGCAGGCTTGAAATTCCGCGTCAAAGTTGTGTCCACCGCAGAGCCACGTGGAAGACTTCTGGCCGTTGGCGATCGAATCACACCGCAAAATGCTGAACAGCAGTCGTTGAGTCGCGTGCCGTTGCTGGCCGTGCGTGCTCAGGATTTGGGTCGTGAAGTCTGGCGGCTGGATTTTGCGGATGAACCGATGTTACTTGTCAATCCTCGTGTTGTTGCGAAAAAGCAGCTTGTGCAATCTGTCGAGTTTCAGTCACTCGTGCTTCCCGAAATCCTGCGCAGTATTCTGAATCGCATTCTGCTGGTAGAACAGATTCGCGTTCTGGACGACTCTGATGACTGGACATCACGTTGGCTGAAGTTTGCCGAATCCATGCCGGGTGTTGGGACGGTGCCGGATGTCGCCGATCCTGAAAGTGATCTTGATTGGATCGACGCCGCGATTGGTTCCTTTTGCCGTTGGCGAAGCGTCGACAAACAGTTTGCCGGGTTCTGGAACACGAAGAGCGTGCCGGATGAATCGGCAACGTAATGTCGCTGGCTCCGTCGAGCGGAGTAACGTCATTCCCGGATTTTTTAAGAAACGTCGCCCTATGTCACCGCCGACTCGTGCACGCAACCTCGTCAAAATCAGATGAATCAAGTCTTGGCGCTCGCCGCGTCATTTCTTACTATTCTTCTTCGCCTGATCTGCAGTTTGAAGGGCGTGATCAGACCCTTCGCGGGACTGCCATCTGTGTCCTTGAATCCGAGATCAGGATTTCCGCACGGCCAACGATCGGATTCAAAGTTGCGGACGTTAAAAAATTGCCTCGTCTGATCGTTCGCACGGGATAACCGAGACCATGCGGACTTCCAGGGCGGGCCAACACATCGTTTCTTTCTCGCCCAAGGATTACGAAA
>JAYVNW010001162.1:0-9415 GCA_043758225.1 Candidatus Kuenenia sp.
GAACCCACGACGTCATCATGCGCCACTGCGTTGCCACTCGCATCGTGGAGATAGTGAGACCAGTCGTCGATATTCGTCGGACGCGGTTTGATTGTCTTCGTCCACGCGCCGCTGGCATCTTTCTTCAACGCCACGCCGTTCGGCACGAGCACTCGCAGAATTTCGTCGTCGGACACCTCGCCCTGATCTTCGATAACGATCAGGTTCACAAGATTGTCGATGTACGGCAATTCCTTTCCGGAAAATGAAACGACAGAAACGTCGCCGTATTTGCCTGCCGTATGAATCGCCTTCCGTGCCGCATCCACTTTCACCGCATCGAATGCCAGGCACTGCAACTGAATCGAAGGGTTCGTCTGCAATGCCGCCGTGAGTTTGCCGTCGCCAACACCAAGATGCACTACGAAGCCACCCGTGACACTGGCGGTGTCGAGGATATTCGTTGCGTCTTCTGTCACATCAGCCCGAGTTGCTGTGGCGACTGTCATGGCGACACTCAACGCAATCGCTCGAATCAGGAATTGGAAAACCATTTCTTGTACTCCGAAAGCGACGACCGTAGGACGGGACTCCCATCCCGTCCGAACCTAACAACAAACTATCAGGACGGATCAGGAGACCCGTCCTGCGAATACGAAACGCCATCTATTGTAATCAACTTCGGCGAAGTTTCGTCAGCAGGCGATCCAGCTGATTGGCGAAATCCTGTTTGTTTCTGGCGCTGTAAGGAGCCGGGCCACCGGTCTCCATTCCGGAACCTCGCAGTCCATCCATCAGGTTTCTGGCAGCAAGTCGGGATCCAACGTTATCCGCGTTTAATTCTTCGCCGCGTGGATCGAGCACTGTCGCCCCTCGTGCGACGGCGCTAGCGGCAAGCGGAATGTCGGCGGAAATTACCAAATCTCCGGCGCTCAACAACTCCACAATTCGTCGGTCCGCAACGTCTGCACCGGCTTTGACAAGTTCAAAGTGGATCAGATCCGATTTCGGGACGTACATCATTTGATTGGCAACAAAGTTCAGGTGAATCTGCAATCGCTTGCTGACTTTGTACAGGATTTCCTTGGCTTCCACCGGACATGCGTCCGCATCAATCCAGATCTGCATAGGAATAGACTTTCTCAATGACGCCAAATACGTCACGATGCGTGTTGATGAAATCGTTGGTGAGCGGTCAGCGCAGGCTGGGCGGTACCATGCGATTTGCGAATTCGCTATCGTTGCCTGCGAATCGCAGTTGTACCGGTGGGCCAATGCCACACCGCTCGCCGGAATGAGGTTTAAGTTCATTCAGGAGGAATCGTCGTGCTGAAACCTTTAACGTCGTTGGCTATTTGCGCCGTGATCATAAACCTTGTTTACCAACATGCAAACGGTGACGACTGGACTCAGTTTCTTGGCCCACAGCGAAATGGGACGTCAGCCGAGAAAAAGCTGATCGACACATGGCCAGCCAGCGGCCCCAAGATCGTCTGGCGAACACCGCTCGGTGTCAGCATGTCGGGAGTAGCCGTTGCAAAAGATACTGCATTCACGATGTTTCAGGATGAGGCGTCGCAATTCGTCATTTGTCTGAATGCTGCCGATGGAAAAGAACGCTGGCGAACATCTGTTGCTCGAATGTTTGAAAATGCCATGGGACACGGACCTCGTGCGACGCCGACATTCGCCGATGGCCACGTCTTCGCGTTCACGGGCGAAGGAATTCTGGCAGCGTTGACAGCATCCGATGGAAAGCAGCTGTGGTCCGTCGATGTGCCGAAGTTGCTCAAAGGCAAACCGAATGAATATGGGGTTTCGTGTTCTCCGCTGGCGACTGATGGTCTTGTCGTCGTGCATTCCGGAACAAATTCAGCCGCCGTTGCTGCGTTCAAAATCGCCGACGGAAAATTGGCATGGCAAGCTGGCAAGGGCAATGCCGGATATTCGTCGCCAGTGTTGATGAAGTTTGGCGGGGAGACTCAGATTGTATCGTTGATCGCTGCCGGTGCGATTGGGATTGACCCAGCGACTGGCAAGCAACTCTGGTCATTTCCGTATCCCACGGAATATGACTGCAACACAGCCTCACCAGTGCAACTGGACGATCAGCACGTTTTGATTTCAGCTGGCGAAAATCACGGATCCGTAATCCTTGCCTTGAAGGCTGGCAAGAACGGAACAACAGCAGAGAGCGTCTGGTCGTCTCTGGGCAAAGACAGTCAACTGCGAGCCGAGTGGCAAACGCCGGTGATTCACGACGGGCATTTGTATGGTCTCGACAACCAAGGCAGTGCCGGCCCAATCACGAATCTCGTTTGCGTTCGGTTAGTAGATCATAAGACGATGTGGCAGAAGAATCGTTTCGGCAAGAGCAATCTGATTCTGGCCGATGGCAAGTTGTTCCTCACCACAATGGAAGGCGAAGTTGTCATCGTTGAAGCAAGTCCGAAGGAATTCCACGAACTCGCGCGGGCAACCATCATGGAAACAACTCGCCAGGCCCCGGCGTTGGCCAATGGCTACTTATTCGTGCGCGATGACAAGGATGTGATTTGTATTGATGTCACCGCTAAGTAGCGTCGGACTTCCGATCGGCATCTCTTCACGATCGGCCGGGTTTTGCTTTCGCTAGGCGTCTATCCTAATCGCTGGCGTTCAATAGATTCGGCAATCTGTTCCACGATGCCTGTCACGAAGCGGTCCAGGTGGTTGGCGGAGTGGTTGGTGCGTTCGCGCCATTGATTCATGATGGCGATTTTCCGCAGGCCCTTGAATAGAGTTCCAATCGCCGATCCCAGCGCGCGGCTGGTGGGGTGGAAGATCATCGACGCGGCTTGTTCAGGGATTTCTTCATCGATCGAATCTATGGCGACTCGAATGGCCATGAAGTGAATGTTGCGTTCCTGGCAAATCTGAGCGACCGCAAGGCTGCCGGTGTCGGCGGCGAGACCGGGGAAGCGGTCGCGAAGTGCTCGCTTTTCGGAAGGCGTCACAGGATGAAAATCTGCAACGATGAGCTTGCCGACATGAATGCGTTTGCGGACGGGAATGTTGCACTTTACCGGCATGCTGTTGACATGCGTGTCACTGATTTCATTTGCGACGACAATGTCGCCGGGCTGTACCTCTTCGGACAAGGAAGAGCTGAATCCGACGGAAAGAATCCACGTCGGACGGTGCTCAGTGATCAGCAGTTCCGTTGCCGCGCGATGGGCGGCGAAACCTTCGTCGGCTTCCACAACGACGATGCGCGTCGATTCGCCGAGAAAGCCGCCGCGTACGGTGATTTTCCTGTCGGAGTAACTCCGTGTGCGATCGAGACGTCTTAAAAACGGCTTCACTTCGCCTTTGTGAATACAGACAATCCCAATATCGGCGGAAGAGCGGTCTGGAGCCGCTTCGTCTGTCAGTGCATTCGGTTTCGTGCCTTTATCTGAATCGCTCACGCTGACGCCTCAAAGTCCTTCATAAACTGCACGAGTGCATCCACTCCTTCTGTAGGAAATGCGTTGTAAATGCTGGCTCGCATCCCGCCGACGCTGCGATGTCCTTTGAGTCCGCTGAAACCTTTGGCTTCGGCGGCTTTGATAAAGGTATTGTCTTTGTCTTCGTTGCCAGTGACGAATGTGACATTCATCAGTGATCCGCTGCCAGCTTTTGCAGTCGATTTGAAGAACGAGCTTTGCTTCAGATAATCGTACAGCTTCGCGGCCTTCGCCTTGTTGCGTGTTTCCATCGCCGCAAGTCCACCGTTGGACTTGATCCAACGGAACACCAGCATCATAAGATAGATGCCGAATGTCGGCGGCGTGTTGTACATGGATTCATTTTCGGCATGAGTCCGATACTGCAGCATCGTTGCCAGATTTTTGTTGCCAGCTTTGACGAGATCTTTGCGAATGATGACAAGCGTTACTCCGCTGGGACCAAGATTTTTCTGAGCTCCGGCGTAGATCAGACCATACTTGCGAATATCAATCGGACGACTGAAAATGTCACTGCTGGCGTCGCAGACCAAAAATGCAGAGCTCGGAACGCCAATTGGTTCACCTGTGAACTGCGTACCGAAGATGGTGTTGTTAGACGTGAAGTGAACATACACAGGATTGTCGCTGTACGTGCAGGCTTCTGGAATGTAGTTGAAGTTCGCGTCCTTGCTTGTGCAGGCCACATGTACCTTGCCGATGGACTTTGCTTCCTTCAGAGCTTTTTCCGCCCACGCTCCGGTAATCAGGTAATCAGCCGTACCCTCAGTCGGAAGCAGATTCTGCGGCACCATTGAAAACTGCAGCGACGCTCCGCCTTGCAAAAACAGGACATCGTAGTCGTCGGGGATTCCAGCGAGTTCGCGGCAAAGTGCATCGGCTTCGGTGGCAACGGCCATAAACGGTTTGCCGCGGTGTGAGTGCTCACAGATACCAATGCCGGTTGTACCCAACGACAACAGGTTTTCGCGAGCTTCTTCAAGTACGGTTTCAGGAAGTACGGCCGGACCGGCAGAGAAATTCCAGATGCGACGAGTCATCGCGTTTTCAGCTTTCATGAGAGTGTTTGGAAAAATGAGTTGGGGTCCGTTCCGGACGCAAATCAGCCGGAATTCTAGGGCCTTGTGACCTTCCTCACAAATCCGGCTGCAACGTTGACCCGCTGTCAGGAAACCGGTGCGTGAAAATCCCGTGAATTGCCTGATTATTTAAACAATCAGCGTGCCGTTGGAACCTTTGTAGAAGGTGGCAAAGTGAAGGGCTAAACCATACCGCATCGGGGCAATATCTGTTAGTATCCCCTGTCCTTAAAATGAGATCTTCCAGGTAACGTTTCTCCGAATTCGTGTGAGTTCGGTTTGACGGGTCGCAGCAGAATCAGGTCGCTTCGCCGTCGTAAGTGAATTTGATTTCCGGAACAGGGTTACACATGCAACTGTCTTGCAATCGAGCGTTGTTTTCTTCCGCATTTTCTATCGCGGCCTCGGCCGTTCCTTCGCGAACTCCCAAAGACATCCTTCGAAATGTCTTCATGTCCGTCACTGGTTCCGGTGTGGAGCTGGTTGGGACTGATCAGGAAATGGCCATTCGTTACGCAGTCAGCGGCGTGACGACAAGTTCTACCGGCGACGCATTGCTGCCGACTCAGCGAATGTCTTCCATTCTTCGCGAATTGCAGGATGAGCAGCTGGAGCTCATCATTGACGAGCAAAATATCACTTTGAAGGCGGCGTCTGCAAAGTTTCGGCTCACGTCCGAAGATCCGCAGGAATATCCGCCAGTGCCTCAATTCAGCGACGAGAATTATTTTCGCGTTCCGGCTCCCGTGTTTCGCCAGATGATTCGCCGCACAACTTTTGCGACTGACACCGAGAGTACCCGCTACGCACTTGGTGGTCTGCTGTTGGAATTCAATGAAGGCGTGGTGACGCTTGCGGCAACCGACAGTCGTCGTTTGGCCGTTGCAACTGCCGCGTGCGAAAAGCATGGGTTACCCGAGGCTCCTTCCAAGGCGACTGTCGTGCCGACGAAGGCGATGTCTTTACTAGAGCGGTCAATAGATCCACAGGCGGAATTTGTGGATATCGCCGTGCATGAAAATGATGTGATGATGCGATCTGGTGCGTGCGTGGTCTACAGCCGTCTGGTCGAAGGTCGCTTCCCTCGATATCGCGATGTGATTCCTCGCAGCGGCAATGTAGATATAGGACTGCCCGTTGGTCCGTTCTTCGCCGCCGTGCGTCAGTCACAGATTATCACCGACGAAGAAAGTCGCGGAGTGGATTTCAGCTTTGGTGGTTCTCTGCTGACGCTCAGCAGTCAGGCGAGCGCGATCGGTGAATCCAAAATTGAACTTCCGATCGAATACGATCACGATGAAATCAAGATTACTTTTGATCCAAAGTACGTCGCTGATTTTCTGAAAGTGCTGGGGCCTGAGACGCTGGTCAATCTGCAGTTGACAGATTCCGACACGGCGGCCGTGTTTCGCGTTGAAGATTCTTATACCTACGTCATTATGCCGCTGGCGCAGGATCGGTAAAACGTTGGGTTTGGCTGGCCAGTGTTTAGAGAGATCTGAAAGGGAGTTCGATCATGTCTGACGAAAGTCTTTCATCGCCATCATCTCTGAAGTTCTCGCTGAAAAACCTGATTCGCCGCAAGGGATTAGCCAATCGATCTGCCGCGGAATCCCTGAATGCTGAATGGAGTCGCATTGTTGGCTCGAAAATTGGACAACGCAGCACCGCACGAAGAGTCAAGGATGGCGTTCTGGAAGTTGTCGTTACGAACAGTGTGGCAATGGAAGAACTTCGCAGTTATCTGCATGAAAGCGTGCTCGAGCAAATGCAGGCGAGTCTGCCCGAATCCAATATTAGATCGATCCGCTACGTGCGGGCAAGATGATCGTGGCAGCCTTGGAATTCGAGATTTGAGATTTCATATTTGAAATCTGTTTCTGGTTGAACTGAAGAAAGTACAAAAAACGTGTCTGTAGCGAATGCTGGTGACTCTGACGATAGTCTTGAAACCGAAAAAAATAGAATGACGACTCCCAAAGAGACGCCTGACGAAACTTACGATGGCTCCGACATTCAGCATCTAAAAGGGATTGAGGGCATTCGCACGCGTCCCGCGATGTACATTGGCGACACTGGAGCCCCGGGTCTGCATCATCTGGTTTACGAAGTTGTTGACAATAGTATCGATGAAGCCGTCAACGGTTACGCTTCTGAGATTCATGTTCAGATCAATGTTGATGAGAGTATTTCGATTGTGGACAACGGTCGTGGTATTCCTGTTGATGCTGTCAAAGGCGATGGTCGATGCGCACTGGAAGTTGTGCTCACGGAGATTCACGCGGGTGGCAAGTTCAATCGTGAAAGCGGCTACAAAGTCGGCACTGGCGGTCTGCACGGTGTGGGTATCACGGCCGTCAATGCGTTAAGTTCATGGCTGACGGCGGAAATCCGTCGCGGAGGCTCAACGTACGTGATGGACTTTGAAAAAGGACGCCGAACATCGGACTTGCGGCAACTTGGACGGGCGGATGATACGGGAACTCGACTAACGTTTTTGCCTGACCCAACGATCTTCTCCGAAACCAAATTCTCACTTGATACGCTTACCCGGCGTATGCGTGAACTGGCGTTTTTGACTCCCGGCATCCGCATCACACTGCGTGACGAACGGGCGGATCGGACTGAGACCTTTCACTTTGAAGATGGGCTTGTTGAGTTTGTGAAGTATCTGAACCGCACACAAACACCGTTGACCTCGGACGTATTTCGCGTGATGGCCGAACACGACGACGTTGTCGTTGAAGTCGCGTTTCAGTACAACGATGGCTATACAGAAAACGTGATGGCCTACGCGAACAACATCTACAACCCCGATGGCGGGACTCACTTGAGCGGCTTCCGCTCGGCCCTCACGCGAACAATGAACAACTATGCCAAAGCAGGCAATCTGTTCAAAGATGTCACGCCGGTTGGCGAAGACTTTCGTGAAGGTCTGACAGCGATTGTTTCGGTGCGTGTGCCTGATCCCAAATTCACTTCACAGAACAAAGTAAAACTCACCAACAGCGAAGTTGACGCGGCAGTGCAGACAGTCGTAAACGAAGGGTTTACAAAGTATCTGGAAGAAAATCCTCCGATCGCGAAGAAGCTGATCGCTAAAGCTGTCATGGCTGCAGAAGCTCGCGAAGCCGCACGCAAATCCCGCGACATGGTTCGCCGCAAGGGCGCGCTGACAACCGGCGGGCTTCCCGAAAAACTTCGCGACTGCCGCAGCCGCGATCTTGAATCGACCGAGCTTTATCTGGTTGAAGGTGACTCGGCGGGCGGATCGGCTGATACCGGTCGCGACTCGAACATTCAGGCCATTCTGCCCTTGCGAGGTAAAATCCTGAACGTCGAAAAGGCACAGCTTGTCAAGGTGCTTGACAACGCAGAAATCAGCAACCTCTTTCGAGGTATCGGTTTGTCGCCGGCTGGTATCGAAGAGGAAATGGACATCAGCAAACGGCGCTACGGCAAGATCATCGTGATGACCGATGCCGACGTGGACGGCAGCCACATTCGCACGCTGCTTTTGACATTTCTGTTTCGCCACATGCGCGACTTAGTTGTGGGCGGTCACATTTATATTGCACAACCGCCGCTCTATCGCGTCATTCAGCGAAAACAGGTGCGGTATGTGCAGACGCATCAGGCGATGATGTCAGAACTTATCAGTCTTGGCATGAGCGGCACACGATTGACGGTCAAAGCGGACGGCACTGTCTTCACGGGCGAAAACCTGCAGAAGATCGTTGATCTAGCGACGCAAATGGAACAGCCACTGGAATTAGTGGAACGTCGCGGCATCGATATCCGATACCTGATCCGATTCACGGCTGGTGAAAAGTCACGACTGCCGCGTTACCGAGTTCTTTATTCCGAATCAGAAAAATGGTTCATGGAACGCGACGATGCAGACGCCTTCCTGAAGTCGCTTCAGCCAGTAGTTCCGGAAAATGCAGACGGCGTACCATCCGCCGAAGCAGGTGAGTCTGCTGCGCCGCGCGAGAAAATCGCGCAGCTTGTTGATCTGCATGAAATCAAGACTCTGAATGACGTCTTCGCGCAATTAAAGGATTATGGATTCTTCGTTGCGGATTACACGCCTGCTGGTTTGCGAAATGCAGAACCGATATATCCATTCGTACTCGAACGCGACGACGACCGAGTGCCGCTGACCAATCTTCGAGATCTGCTTGTGGAGCTGCGTCAGATGGGTGAAAAAGGCCTGACGCTGACACGCTTCAAAGGTCTGGGCGAAATGAATTCGGAAGAACTTTGGGACACCAGTATGGACCCGGAAAAACGCACGCTGCTGCAAGTTCGAATGGAAGACGCCGCCGCTGCTGATGAAATTTTCCGAGTCCTCATGGGCGACGCCGTTGAGCCTCGACGCGAATTCATCGAGAAGCACGCCCTAGATGTGAAGGAATTGGATATCTGAGTTCTTAGATGCAGGACGGAACTCCGGTCCCTTCCTGTGGAATCATTCATCTTCAGATTGCTGCGGTTGATTTTTAGCCGATTGGTTTGGTTGAGCCGCAGATCCCAGACCGTTGAATGAGGCCTGCTGAACGTGACTTTGTGGAAGATTTGCATTTGCCAGGTGACTGTTGTTAGAGCCCATTTCTGTATGAGCCGCCACAATCGCGGCTCCCTCGTTTTCACTCGAAACAATTCGTTGCTGGGGCACATGGCCAATAACCTGAGGCTGTAACTTCCACAGCGCACCTGTGGCTGCATCAATGGCGATACCCGGCACGCCGCCGATAACAATATTGCCCGCCGTCCACCAATTGAATCCAGCGTTGAGATTGTATTGTTCGACGCCATCCTGACTTGCATAGACGACATGATATTTCGCTGGCTGTAACCAGGTTTGTG
>JAYVNW010001163.1:0-8149 GCA_043758225.1 Candidatus Kuenenia sp.
TCGTGCGATGATCTGGGACAGCGCGCCGTGACGGCCATGAAGCTGTTCGTTGAACGCCGTCAGCAAACAGTCGCACGCACCGCAGCATCGCTACACGCACTCAGTCCACTCCAAGTATTGTCCCGTGGATTTTCGTTGACTCAAACATCAGATGGCAGCATCCTGCGTGATTCCGCTCAGGTTACTGCCGGAGAACTTTTGGTGACGCGACTTGCGCATGGTGTTGTAAGTTCGACGGTGAATTCGTGACAGTGCCATTCTCCAACGGATAAACCGGAACGGTGCAGCGCATTGACTCATTCAGAGCGAACGTTTGTTTCTGTCTGCCGCAGGATTCTTACGGCCTCCGCGCCAGCAAGAACGGGCGACAAAGCCGTGCTGGCGATGCCGGAGACGACTTTGGTGATGTTGTGATCGACGGCATCCGCAGTGCTCCAGGTTTCACCATCGGCGTTGGTGATGCAGACGGACAACGTGTGGTGACCGGTGCCGGGGCGCTCGCCAATGATATGTAGAATCGTAAATTGCCCGGCTCGGTTACTGAACAGCTTCTCGCCGATCCGATAACCTACTCGAACTCGACCGGAATCAATTAACAGATTCATCGGTGACAGAATGAACTCTGTACGAGCCAACTCGGATCGAAGCGTCGTCACGAGCTGTAGCAACTGCTCTCCATCGGTGACTGCCAATGTGTTCAGGCCATCGGAGATCACGATTTGGGTATTAAACTCATCACCAAAAGCACGACGATGATTGGCGATTGCCACCGCTGATTTATCCGATAGATGCTCACCTGTTACCGGCTTCAGAATGTATTCTGAACGATCGACAGACCGAGTCCGAAGTCGGAGTACGTTCGGCAGAGTGGCCACAAACGCATCGTTAAATTGTATCCAGATGGAAACCTTTGCATCGTCATAAATGTGTTGAATATGCCCCGCCAGTGAAGGTTCGAGTATTGATGGTTGTTCGCCGAATCCTTCTGCAATAAAGACTCCACGCGATCGAATCGCCGCGATCTGAGCAGTTGCTTCGGCCTGAATTTCTGAGTCCGGTCGAGCGTCATTCTTTCTGCGGCAGTACTGCAGATACACCCACGACGGGTCAGCGAAATGTTGAGTCGGTTTTCCATCGGCATCAATGACTCTCAGTTGCTGAAAAAACTGCCACATGGGATCGTTGACTTTGAAGCCAAATTTCTCCCGAATGTGAACGTGATCCTGATACCCGGTGGTCAGATATCCCAGCATCGGGTCGATGCGAGTCGGCAGGGCCATAAGGTAACCGCGATTGGCGGGCATGATCTGATCAATACACCAGCCGAGGTCATCGAGGCTTACGTCCATGTGCAGTGTTGAACAAACATCCAGGCCAATCGTCAGCCCGTGCAGCTTTCCCATGACGATGTCTTCAAGGCAACACCGTACCAGTTGTTCGCGAGAACGAAATACTTCCGGGCCGATAAAGCCGGCGACATCATTCAAAATCACCCACGGTCGCAGATTACTTCCCTGCTGGGAGTGTGTGTTGGCAACCGTCTGAGTCAACGATCTGGCGAATCCGTACTTGCGAGATTCATGGATGACCATGTCAACGCCGTGACCAGGCCCGTTGGTGAAGTCCGCGCCTTGGCCGGTTTCGAAGTACAGGCTGAAACGACCATTTCTGGCGGCTGCATGTCGCTGCATTTTTTCGACGGAGATGTCGGATGTTGTGTTCGCCTTATCATTTCCAGCGATGCTCTGAAACCAAAGTGCCGTCGAGCCGGGATGTGTATTCTCAACTTCCGACTGAACATCAATATGGGCCAGTTTGAATAAGTTCCGCGTTATTCAACAATCGTACGACGCAGGCAATGACATCGCTGGAAAGTCCCGTGCGGATGGCATGAATATCGGCTTCACTGCGCTCCAACAAGAACGTCTTCAATGCGCCGAGAGTCATGTCGCCGATCTGACGCTGGACGTCGCGATTCAGTGCCGTGCAAATCAGATCGAACAGCTCATCAGAAAATGGTGGATGGTGATCGATATCGCGAACTTGCGTGGCTGCGATTAATTCGCGCGCTTGTCGCCGAGCATCATCGCTCGCAGCAGCAACACCGACGATCGCATCACCTTCTTTGAATTCGTTCGCCGCGCCGAGCAGTTGTTTGTATGTTTCTACATCCCATTGACCTCGGATTCGCTGGATGTATTCAATGAGGCCTTCGTCTGGTTTCGCCGGAGCCAGCTGCGTTGTCTGGCCGAACGATTTGGTGAGCGCCGAAATCTGCGCCATCGCGCTGCCAGTGAGCCCCAATGCCAGAAAACGTCTGCGATGCAGCATGGTTGAAATTCCACGATTCGGATCATGCCCGGGATAAACCCTGAATGAGTATGACAGCTGAAACATCATTCGGCCACATCAGACAGATCATGAAATGCATGCAATCCTTCAATCATGCGAGTCGTTCAAAGGCTGGAGCCCTTGAATACAGATTTGCGAGCAATTCATATTCGAAACGCACGAACATGGCGAATTGCCTTGATCCGTACATTGCACTTTTGCGTTTGTTCGCTGTAAGCGAGACCGAAAATGGCCGGAAGCTGGCAACTCAGACGCGACACCGCTAAATTTCGTTCAGATACAGACATGTTCCTGTCGATTGCGCGAAGATCAGCCAATTCGAAACCAACCTTTTAGCTTCAAGATCTACTTGGGACCGTAATAAATGAGCCAGGATTTAACCGCAAGTGATGCTGCGTCAACACAGCTCGGAAATTCGGATGAAATGCCGGACCGTGTTTTTCTGGTGTCCTATCCGAAGATTGTCTACCTCTATCCCACAGTTCTGACAGCCCTGTTCTGTGGCATCTTTATGTGGATCAAAGGTGGCATTCCACAAGAAGAAATCGGCGTCGCTGGCGTTCGAAGCCAAGTGGTGGCCCGCGTGCCACAAGTCGACACGCGACATACGGTACCCATTGCCAGAGCTGCCATCAACGCGGTCGATGAAGCAGCGACACGGGCAACCAAGTCTTCCGATTCGGCGGACACAACTGCGTTTCCAGAAGTCGGATTTCCGGATCTACCCACAGATGGCGCCGAGACACAGCCAGAGGCAGCGAAGGAGACTGCGGATACCGCCGGTGACGCGGCTTCAGCAGTCGCGGCTGATGCAAAACCAGCAGAAGCCCAAGATGCCGATCCCAAAGTGCACACCTATCACAATGTCTGCGCTCGAATTTTTCTGTTGGTGATGGCATTGAATCTGGTGGTGATAGCCTTCGACTTTCCTCGAACAACCTCCTTGACCTGGTTCTTTGCAATCGTTTCCATCGTGATTGGAATATGGTTTATTCTGACACTCAATTCGTGGTTGGCTCCACAAATTGTGACGGCGTTGTTGAAAATCAAACCCGCAGCCAATGCCACGTTCTATCTGATCTTCGCCGGTCTTATGATCTTCCTGTATCTCTGCGTGCTGGTCAGCCGTCGTTTCGATTATTGGGAAGTGAAAGGCAACGAATTGCTGCACCACCATGGTTTTCTCAGCAATCTGGAACGTTTCTCCGCTCCGAACTTGAGAATTGACAAAGAGATCAATGACGTCTTCGAGTATCTGCTGTTGCGATCGGGACGCCTGATCATTCACGCCAGTAACGAACGTCGCGCGATTGTTCTGGAGAACGTGCTCTTCATCAATCAAAAAGAAGAACGCATCACAAAAATGCTCGGCGCACTTCAAGTGCGAGTGCGGACTGATCGCGAAACTTGATCGGGCCGACCGGCTGATTCAACGGTTTTGGATTACGTCGAGGCTGTTAACAATCGAGAAGCAGTTTACATCTACCTTGCGCAAGGCGTAGCAACCTGCTATACCACAGCGCTTGGATCATACCGAACTGGCATCACTGCAATACCGAGTTCAGTCCGCTAGTGATGCATTGGTAAGTGATGCCGTACGAAAATCTGACGGATACGACAGAACGCTCGATGGAAACGCAAATACTGACCTATCACGAAGACTTTCTGGAATTGTGCGAACATATTCGCAAATGCGGAATCGTGGCCTTCGATTCTGAATTCGTGTCGGACATTTCTTATCGACCGGAGCTTGGCTTACTTCAATTTGCGACCCCTGAGCGTTGCGTAGCAGTTGATCCACTGGCAGTCTCGACGCTGACTTCGTGGTGGGACATCATGGCTGATGATTCCACCACGGTAATCGTGCATGGCGGACAGGCAGAGATTAAGTTCTGTGTCCAGATGAGTGGCCAGGTTCCGCGGAAGCTGGTGGATGTGCAGATCGCGGAAGGACTGCGTGGTCGCAGTTACCCGTTGTCCTATTCGGCAATTGTCGAACGAGTTCTCGGGAAACGTGTCGCCAGCAATCAGACTCGCACAGACTGGCTGCGACGTCCATTGTCGCCAGAACAGATTCAATACGCTTTGGAAGACGCTGCGTTTCTTCCGGAAATCTGGGCTCGCCAAAGCAAGTCCCTGGAAGCCTGCGGACGCCTGCAATGGGCTCATGCGGAATTCGACCGCATGTGTCAGGACATCTTCGAAGAAGAACGAACGCCTCCATGGGAACGCGTTTCTGGAATTCACAAACTCCCAAGACGCGAACTACTTGTAGCTCAGCGACTCGCGAAATGGCGTGAAGAAGAGGCGGCCTTTCGAAATCGTCCACCTCGCCGAATTCTGCGAGATGACCTGCTGATCGATCTTGCCAAACGACGACCCAAAACCGTGCAGCAGGCGCTCGCGACGCGTGACCTCAACCGACCGGAATACAAGAAACGACTGGACGATGTCGTGGCGGTAATTGAGGAGGCCTGTCAGGTGTCCGATGACCTGTTGCCGCCTCGCTTGCGATCACGTGACGAATTTTCATCAGACGAACAGGTCATTTCCAGACTGGTTGGCCTGGCATTGGGGAATGTCTGTGCGGAGCTGGATATTGCTCAATCGCTGGTCGGTACGAACCGGGATTTAACGGAACTTGTGCGAGCTGTCCGCAGCGGCGAAAGAACGGATCCGCCGCGTCTGTTGGACGGCTGGCGTGGCGACGCTTTCGGAGACTTACTGCGAAGCGTGTTAAACGGAAAGATGCGATTCCGTGTTGCTCCGGCCAACTCGTCTACGCCACTGATTTTCGAACAGCAGGAATAGCACGGCAAGACTTCGGGACGACGAACCGTGTCATGAACGAAACTCCGAAATTCAGTCTGGCTGAGGTTGTCCAAGCGACGTCTCAACCAGAATCCCGCCGCGACTTTGCATCACTGGTCCGTATGCTGCCTGAAGTGTTCGATGTGAACGCAGCAATTCCATCCTGAAGCAGGGCTTGAAAGTCTCAGTCGTGAAGCTCATTGAAGTTCGGCTTCTCGCAGCCGAGTTGATTAGTCTACCGAAAGTCACATCATGATGTTTGTCCTTTACGCCGTTGCTGCAATTGCAGTGTCGGCTGCACTAGTTGTTATCGTGGCATCGCTGCGTCCGAGCGATTTTCGGGTTGTGCGATCGACGACCGTTTCTGCGTCCCCACAAACGCTGTTTCCATATATTGATTCGATGCAGGGCTTCCAACAATGGAATCCGTACAGACAAAAAGACCCAAACACGCTTCATGAATTTTCTGGCCCGGAGAGTGGCTCGGGCTCAACACTGCGTTGGAAGGGCAACGCCAACGTCGGCGCGGGAATCATGACGATCGTGAAACACATTCGGGATCAGCAGGTCGTTATTGATCTTGAATTCCTAAAGCCTTTCCCCGGGCACAACATGTTGACATTTTCGTTGCAGCCACAAGGCTCAGTGACGCTCGTTATATGGTGCATGACAGGCCGCTATGCATTGATTCCGAAGATTGTTGGGTTATTCATCCGTATGGATTGCATGATCGGAACGGACTTTGAAAACGGATTGAAGCAACTGAAAATTCTGAATGAACAAAAATTCACATAGTGTTGTCGCGTGAAAGGATTGTGCCTGTTGAAAGTATTGGTTATCGTCAAAGCCTTGAACGGCACGATGCGTATCTGGGTCTACACAAATTGAATGGAAAGAGATATGACACGATCAAAAACTCGACGCGTCATTGGATGGATTCTGAGCGGGCTGTTGGCTGCGATGCTGATAGGAGCTAGTGCCTCGAGCAAGTTCACGGAGTGGGAAGGCAAGGCCGCTATGTTTGAAAAGATGGGTTTCACGACTGACCTGATGTTCAAGATCGGTATCGTGGAAGTCATCGTGACATTGCTGTTCCTGATTCCACGAACCGGATTCCTTGGTGGTATTCTGTTGACTGGCTATCTTGGCGGCGCAACTGTGACACATCTGCGTGTCGGTGAAGCAGCGTTCATGCCGATTATTATCGGCGTCGTTGTCTGGGTCGCACTCGGCCTGCGGCGGCCGGAGATTTTCTCAATGGCCTTGGGCTGTTCAAAACCGCAATAATGCCGGGAGGGTGGGCAGGCGTAGAGCCAGACACGGAACATACACCTGAGATCGATCTGGAAATACGCAGGACGGGCTTTCAGCCGGTTTTCTGCAAATCCACAGGCTGGAAGCCTGCCCTACGACCAAACATGACATCACTGGCCATTAAAACGGTGCGGAATCATCTTCCGGACCGAAGTCTGGTTCATCGGCTGAAGCGGGAGCCGACTTTGCTCCACCACCTGCCTTGATAAGTTCATACTCGGTCGCTTCGGCGCTGAGAAAGAATTTAACTTCGCTTTGCTCATCGCGTTGCCATTTGCGGCCGGTCAATCGGTAGGTGACTTTGATCGTATCGCCAACACCCAGATTATCTACCATGTCGCAACTGTCGGCGATGAATTCAAAGGGGAGGTAATTCGTAAAACGTCCGTTGGCTTGTTCCAGCACAACGGTGCGTTTGCGAAATCCTTTTTGACCGAAACTTTTCGTCGGTTCGATCAAATGAACCTGTCCCGTGACTGTTGCTTCACTCATGGCATGCGTCTTTCCGATTGTGCTCAAATTCGGTTGTATTGATGGGACGTCTGAGTATCGCCCGGAAAGAAGCAAACCCCGCGCGGATGAAACAGTAATTGTTTCACCGCGTGGAATGTTGACTTCAATGACCGGGGTCATTCTTTGTTTTTCCGGACTATTTGGACTTTTCGTCTTTGGCTTTGGCATCGGCTTTTACGACAGTTGCCTTCTTGATGTAGGACAGATTTGGAAAGCTATTATTCAAATATTCGTTACCTTTAGCCTGAACCAGCCCTTGGTCGGGCTTTTCGCCATACTGCGAATTGAGCGTATCAACGACATCCATGCCTTCGACAATCTCACCGAACGGCGAAAAGCCCTGACCGTCAAGGAACGCGTTGTCCTTGTAGTTGATAAAGACCTGGCTGGTTCGCGAGTTCTTGCCACTGGTTGCAAACGTGATGAATCCACGCTTGTTGGATTTTGTAACGCGATCGTCCTTGATCTTTGCATCCACCCAGTTCTGCTGGATTTCCGGGTCGCCGTTGATTCCCCATTGCACCATAAATCCTGGTACTACACGGAAGAAACGACATTCATCATAGAAGCCGCTTTCAACAAGTTTGTGGAAGCGATCTGCACCATTTGGAGACCATTCCCTGTGAACTTCGACGGTGAAATCTCCGAGAGACGTTTCAAACAGGACTTTATATGTCTCCGGGGATTGTTTAGCCTCATCCGCGACGATTGGTGTTGAAAATCCAGTAACGACACTTAAGGCAAACAGTAATCGAGCAACAGTCTTCACAAGAACCTCCATTGTTTGAAATCAAAAAACGATTCAGCGAATTCTAGCGTTTGACGGTCTGATGTATACTTAAACATTAATTTTGACGAGCAAAGGATGCGGTCGCCCAAGTCGGTCCAATCAGGCAGCCGAATTGTATTTTCGCCGTCAGGCAAACTTGTGGGCAAACATTCGCTGATCGGAGTCGCGCGACCTGTCGGTCAATGAGAAAGTGTTGGCCTATTGCATCAAGCAGCGAATTTGTTTGTGGCCGGATTTGCAAAAAACTGGGACGAGAACCTGGGGATCATTCGTGTCCTTCCGGTAAGCCTGCAAAACCCGATTTTTGTCGCTGGCGTTGGGAGCCGAGCTTCTCGTGCTGGTCAGGAGTCAGTTATGAAGCAGTCACTG
>JAYVNW010001164.1:0-5932 GCA_043758225.1 Candidatus Kuenenia sp.
ACCTGGACCAACGTCATCGAGGTCCACATTACCCAGTTGCGAAGGCAACTGGCGGGGGCGGGGCGTCCGGCGATTTTGCATACGGTCCGCGGTCGTGGATATTTGCTGGGAGACGCACCATGAAGTCCATGAAACACCTGTCGATTCGTTGGCGACTGACGCTGTGGTACGCGGCGGCATTCGCCGTCATTCTTACCGGCTTTTGCGTGATTCTGCTGCTGCTGACACGCCAGCAACTCCTCGCTCGAACCGACGCAGCGTTGCGTGAAGAGTTGCAGGAACTGGCCCTCGAAGTCCGTTTGGCAAAGAGTGCCAGGGAATTGGATGAACCCCTCCGGGCCAGATTCTTTCAACACGACATTTATGACTTTGTTGTCTCGGATGAACACGGGACTGCGCTGTTTGCGAGTTCGGGACTGACAGCCAGCCAGGCGACGTCGCTCATTCCGAAAGATGCGACTGACACCTGGCAGTTCGCGACTCAAAACCTGTTCAGGGAGGAATTCTATCGAGTAGCTCGCACTGCAATTGAAGGCCCGCAAGGCCGTGTGGTGGTACAGGCCATCACTCCCATGAAGCCGCTCTATGACGACATGCAGACCTTACAATTGCTTATGGTCGTCTTATTGCCGCTGGGAATTGCGTTCGCCGTGTTGGGTGGGTATTTCCTGGCCGCGCGAGCGCTGGCACCCGTCGAGCAGATTGTGCAGGTGGCCGCGGAGATCACGATTTCAAACCTGGACCGCCGAATCGAAGTGTCGAATCCCCATGACGAACTGGGCCATCTGGCCACAACGCTGAATTCGTTGATTGCCCGGCTGGAACGGGCGGTTGACGAGATTCAGAGATTCACGGCCGACGCGTCACATGAATTGCGCACTCCTCTGGCCGTGCTGCGATCTGAAGCCGAATTGGCTCTCCGCAAGAGGCGAACGCCGGAAGAATACGAGCAAACACTGACTGTGGTTATCGACGAAGCAACGCGGCTGGGGTGCTTGGCGGATCAATTGCTGAGTCTGAGTCGACATGACGCCGGTGTCACCGAATGCCGTCAGGAGTCAGTACGCATTGATGCTTTGCTATTGGATGTCGTTGAACAACTTCGTCCGTTGGCCGAAGCACGTGGCGTGGTGTTGGAGTCAACTGGCATCGAATCGTGTGAGATGGTGGGGGACGATGTTCGCCTGAGTCAGGCTTTTTACAACGTGGTGGACAACGCGATCAAGTACACAGAGTACGGTGGATCAGTCGATGTTGAGTGTCGGGTTCACAAGTGGTCTGCCGTCATCGTTGTCCGCGATACAGGGATTGGCATTCCGCCAGAACATCGGGTGCGAGTCTTTGATCGGTTTTATCGCGTCGATACATCCCGGCATTCTCAGACTGGAGGAGCCGGCCTCGGGCTGGCGATCTCCCACACCTCCGTCCTGGCGCACCAGGGACAGATCGACATTCAAAGCGAATTGGGCGTGGGAACTACTGTCACGATCCGCCTGGCAGGGGTCTCGACTGGCACGGAAACACTCTCGTTACTTCCAGTTGAGGTTCATCGTGAGGATTCCGGTGCTCCGGCGCTGGGATTATTTGATTAACTCTGTTTTACGAATGTCATCCAAGTTGCAACTCAACCGCGTCAAATTCGATACAGCAGGTGGGATCGGGCCAATTCACAGTCGTCGGAAACCGCAACTGGCCGCAAAGTCAACCCAAATTGCCCATGCGTCAATCGGAGCTGAGTATGTACAACAACAATCCTGATTCCGCGAAACTTCGCTTATGCGTTGGGATGCTTTTACTGGCGCTGGCGGGATGTCAGTCCACTGCAACACAACAACTTGTGGGTCGCCCGTTCCGGCCCCTGAGCGGGGACGATGTCAAGACAGCAAGTCCCGTTGGTCGAGAAAGCCTTGCCCAAGAGAATACTGTTGATAAGACAACTGTTGATAAAACAATTACTGAGACAGGTGTTACGCAGGCATCCGCAGTGGAAGTGACGCCCGAAAAGGATGGCGGTGCAACTCAGATTAAACTGGCCGTCGCGACAGAGGGGCTGGAAGAGTTGCAATCGAATTCCGATGCTGAAGGTATCGAGCTCAATTTGACCAGCGCGGTCTCCACATCGCTGCTCCAGAACCCCGATCTGGTTGCTGCGCGAGGGCAAGTGCAAGTCAGCCTCGCAGCACAGGGAGTTGCGGAAACCTATCCGTGGAATCCGTTCGTTCAGAGTCAACTGCTTCCGGGGACGGGCAACGGCGCGTCAGGAAAGACCAATTACTATGTGTGGGCGATGCAGCGGTTTGAGTTGGCGCACCAGCAGCAGTATCGAGAGTCGAGTGCATCGGCAGCGCTCAATCAGGCACGCTGGAACATCCAGCAGTCCGAGCTCATCAACGTTGCCCAGACATCACGAGTCTATTTCCAAACGCTGTATCAGCACGACCTTTACAACTTGGCGCAGGAGTCGGCCGACCTCAGTGAAAAATTGCACGGCGTGGTCGAGCGACGATTCGAAGCAACGCTCGCGACAGCGGCAGAAGTAACCATTGCAAAGGTTGCCGCCCGCCAGTCAAGGCGGCAGGCGGATCTGGCCGAGGCGAATTATCAAACAGCATTGCTGGCGCTGCGACAGCAGTTGAATGTTCCCTTGTCCGCGCCAGTAGAGTTAACGGATCGGTTGAGCGAATATTCCTGGCAACCTGTAAGAACTGTCGAATCGCCCGACTCGTCGATGAAGCTTGATATTTCCAGCCTCGCCGCTGAACTGGTCGAGGGCCGACCCGACGTGATGGCGGCTTGTGCGGGCGTTATGGTTGCCAATTCCAACGAGCAACTGGCCCATGCGGCTCGCATCCCTGATTTGCAGGCTGGCCCGATCTACAACACGTTTGCGAATGGGGACGCCACACTTGGGGTTCGAGTCCAGATGGACGTTCCTGTTTGGAACAACGGAGCTCCCCTGGCCCATCAGCGACATATGGAAAGACACCAGCAATCGCTGATTTATACGCAATTGAAGACGCGCGCCGCGCTGGAAGCCCAGATGGCAATCGACCGCTATGAGCGGGCACGCAGACTCGCCGAGGAATCTCGAGTCGAGTTGAGGCCATTTTCCGAGCAGATGCCACCAGATCTTCACGAGATGATGTCGCAGTTTGAGGCGGGACAGGCCGATGTGCTGGCCGTTTTTATGACGCAGAATAACCTGATCCAGGAACGCCGGACTTATCTGGATCTGCTTAACGAGTTGTCTCAATCGGCGGCGGCAGTCATTCAGATGACCGCATTACCGCCGGAGCATCTCTTGAACGTGAATACACCACGTTAAGCGTGTGATTTCCAATTGAAATGAGCAACCATGTCGAACGTCATAGCTGAACCCGCGCCACGACTTCCCCAACCGGGGGTTGTGCTGCGGTATAGCAAGGCCATTCTGTTCATCGTGATCCTGCTCTGCCTGGCGGGTGCTTACTCGGGCTGGACGATGCCTTCGTCCGTGTTTCCACACACCGACTTTCCGCGAGTGGTGATCCTCATAGACAACGGCGTGATGCCCGGCGACGAGATGATGGCCACCATCACGCGCCCGGTCGAGGAGGCGATGAAATACATTCCCGGCACGGTCAACATCCGTTCGACGACGTCACGCGGATCAGCGGCGATCAACGTCTTCTTCGATTGGAAGACGAACATGGTCGAGTCGGAATTATTTGTGCTCAGTCGTCTGTCACAAATCCGTAATGCCCTGCCGACGACGGCCGACATTCAGGTACATCGTCTGACATTCTCGGCGTTCCCGGTCATCGGCGTCAGCCTCACCAGCACGAGCAAGACGCGCAGCATCACCAACCTGTGGGAAAAGGCGAGGTACGACATTTATCCTCGTTTCCTGAGAATCAATGGGGTCGGACGCGTCAACCTGGTTGGCGGTCGTGTGCCGGAGTGGCATGTGGTCCTCGATCCCGCGAAGCTCAATGCACACAATCTGACTCTCGACCAGGTGAATCTGGCCCTCGCCGACGCCAATGTGTTTACTCCAGCCGGGATGCATGAGGAAAACTATCAACTCTATCTGAGCGTCGTCGATAATCGCCTGCGTGAACCGGGCGATATCGAGAACATCGTCGTGTCGTGGTCAGGGCAGTCGCCCGTGAAGATCAGCGATCTGGGGGTCGTTCGCGCAGGTGAAACGCCGCAATATAATCGCGTCTCTGCAGACGGGAAAGAGGCCGTCCTGCTCAACGTCTACGGTCAGCCGGACTGCAACGTGGTGGCAATTGCCGACGACTTGCAAAAGGAGTTACAACAACTCCGAAATGACCTGCCCCCGGACATGAAGCTCAACTTCTTTTACGACCAGTCGCAGTTCGTCCGGGAAGGAGTGAAAAGTGTCTGGGAGAGCATTCTCATTGGCCTGGTGTTGTCGGTTCTGGTGTTGTATGTGTTCTTGCGGAACACGGCTGTGACGCTCGTGGCTGCAACTGTGATCCCCGTGACTGTGCTGCTCACGCTTATTGGAATGAGGTTGCTCGGCATGAGTTTCAACCTGATGACCCTGGGAGGTATCGCGGCCGTGGTCGGTCTCGTCATCGACGATGCCATCGTCGTCGTGGAGGCAATCTATACCAAAGTCCTGGCAGGGCATTCGCCTGCCGAGGCCGTCATGCTGGCCATTCACGAAGTTGGGCCGGCTCTGGTCGGCAGTACACTGACGCCGGTCGTGGTTTTTATCCCACTCGCGTTCCTGGACGGAGTAGCCGGTGTGTTCTTCCGGGCGCTCGCAATGACCATGGTCATCGCTTTGCTGATTTCACTGGTGATGGCCGTGACGTGGACTCCCGTCACGGCGTGGATGGTCATTCGGCGCCCCAGGGGCGAGACGCACGCTGAAATGGAACAAGGCGGGCCGATTCTGCGCCGCATCATCGCGGCCTACGCCTGGGTCATGCGCCGCGCACTGCGGTATCCATGGGTGTCGGTGATCGTCATGGCGTTTTTTGCTGCGGGCGGGGTCTGGTTGTATGGACAGATGGAGACCGATTTTCTCCCGGCGCAGGACGAAGGAGCGTTCGTCATCGATTATTACTCGCGCCCCGGCACGAGCCTGACGGAGACGAATCGGATGCTGATGCATGTTGAGCAGGTCATCAACACGATTCCGGAGATCGAAGGCTTCTCGCGACGAACCGGCGCTCGGTTGGCACTGGCCATTGCCGAGCCAAACACGGGCGACTTCCTCGTGAAGCTCAAACAAAAGCGCAGTCGACATACTGACGAGGTTATCAACGAACTGCGAGACAAACTGCACTCTGCGGAACCGGCGTTGCAACTCGAGTTCCCTGGCGTCCTCAGTGACCTGATCGGCGACCTCACCTGGACTCCGCATCCCGTCGAGCTCAAGATCTTTTCGACCGATGCGGCGGTGCTCAAAGAGAAAGCAGTGGAAATCGCCAGGGCCATCGAAACAATTCCCGGTGTCGTGGATGTGAATGACGGCCTTGTGGTCGCCGGGCCGTCACTGAGGATTCAGACTCTCATGCCTGAAGCCGCACGTGTGGGCCTCACTCCAAGAACTTTGGGATCGGCAATTCACTCGGCAAAACTCGGGACGGTCTCTTCGTATCTGCTCAAGGGCGATCGCACCTACAACGTACGCGTGCTGGTGGCACCCGATGCGTCAGACCGGGAACAGAATTTAGCCTCATTTCCCATTCACTCATTAACCGGAGCCAATGTCACGCTCAAGGATGTGGCCACGATCGACCATCAGCCGGGCATCATGGAAATGCATCGTGAAGACCTGCGCCAACTAACGGCCGTGTCGTCGCGTTTCGCAGGAATTGACATGGGGCATGGCATCGCGGCGATCAAAGCCAGGCTGGACAAGTCACTTCATTTGCCGCCCGGGACGACGCTTGAATACGGTGGACTGTTT
>JAYVNW010001165.1:0-2393 GCA_043758225.1 Candidatus Kuenenia sp.
CTGTTCTTCGTGTATGAAGCCGCAGACTCATTGCCAGCGAGGTCTTGATTCACGACAACAGGCACAGAATTTGACTGCGTTTTTAGCCCAGTCGCGAGAACATTTGAAAACGGGACACTGTGTCCCGCATACAGACCCGCAGAAAAAAGCAGTCCGGCAACAAGTGCCACCGTGATCCATTTTGCCATCGATTACCTCCCTGATTCGATGAAATCCGTCGCAAAAACGATTCATCAAGCGTTGTTCGCCGCAACTTCCCTGCGGGCTGACTTGAAGTGAAATCTAGCAACCAATTCGGTTTCTGTCTTCGTGGAAACTCTGATTTTTCCCGATCGGACGGGCGAACCTGTTGTTGACGACCTGCGTCTTCAAGGGTAATCTCCTGTCCTGTCAAGAACCGCAATGACAAAGTTTTGGCGAATAAGATCTTTTTGACGACGTATTTCCATGATGACTAATCTGCTACCAGGACTGAGCCTGCTATTGCTTCCTTTGTGAAGCTCGCCTCAGGTACGTCATGCAGTATGACCGACTTTTCCAGCCCTGAGGATTCCTCAGGGCTTTTTTTGTTGGCGTGAGTTGTCGATGAGTAATCGTCAATCAATGATTCGTGCCAAAGTTGGAAAAGGGGTCAGGAACCAATAGCCAAATGGCCCGAGGGGTGCTTCGCACTATTGGTTCCTGACCCCTTTTCCAGACAATTCCACTTGTTCCTCCTCATGGAGAATATCGATGACCGGCGACCAGATCATTATCTTTGACACAACTCTTCGCGATGGCGAACAGTCTCCTGGCTGTAGCATGAACACGCGGGAGAAACTGGAAGTTGCCCGAGCCCTCGTGGAGTTAGGTGTCGATGTCATCGAGGCTGGCTTCCCGATCGCATCACCAGGTGACTTCGAAGCAGTCTCGCAGATCGCTGCGAAGTTCGGCGACCGCACAACAATTTGCGCTCTGGCACGCAGTCGTGAAGACGACATCAACCGCGCGAAGGCGGCACTGGAATCGGCAGAGAAACGACGTATCCACGTGTTTCTTGCCACCAGCGCGATTCATCGTGAGTTTAAGCTCAAGATGGACAAGCAACAAATCATTGACCGCGCGATCAGCTCTGTGCAACTGGCAAAGGAGTTCTGCGACGATATTGAATTCTCGCCCGAAGATGCCGCTCGCACAGAACTGGATTTCCTGTGTGAAGTTGTTGAAAAGACGATTGACGCGGGTGCCACGACCGTCAATATCCCGGACACGGTCGGATACGCCACGCCGAATCACTACTTCAAAGTGATTTCGTATCTGAAGAAGAACGTCCCGAATATTTCAAAAGCCATCATTAGCGCACATTGTCATGACGACCTGGGACTGGCAGTGGCTAACAGCCTGGCGGCGATGGAAGCAGGCGCTCGACAGATCGAATGCACAATCAACGGACTCGGCGAACGTGCCGGCAATGCGGCGCTGGAAGAGATCGTGATGGCGATCCGGACTCGAGCCGACTACTACGGCGTGCATACGAAAATTAACACACAGAAGCTGTATCCCACAAGCCATCTGGTGTCATCGATTACCGGCATGAAAGTTCAACGCAACAAGGCGATCGTTGGCCAGAATGCGTTCGCTCACGAAGCGGGCATTCATCAACATGGCATGCTGCAGGATCGATCCACATACGAAATCATGCGCCCGGAAGATGTGGGCTACATCGGGCAAAATCTGGTTCTCGGCAAACACAGTGGCCGCCATGCTTTCCGCGATCGAGTCGTGCAGCTTGGCTTTAACCTTGACGATGCCGCGCTGCAGCGTGTGTTTGATGACTTCATCGTGCTGGCCGACAAGAAAAAAGAAGTCTACGATTCTGACATCATCGCACTCATCGAAAATCGCATGGCTGACGCTGTGGATCGCTGGAAGTTAGTAAGCTTTCACACCTCCGCAGGTTCATCTGCCATTCCCACGGCAACTCTGGAACTGCGGTGCGAAGATCAACCAGTACGATGCGATGCTGCAATCGGTGACGGCCCGATTGATGCGGTCTTCAGAGCCATGGAACGCATCATCGATCTCACCGCGAAACTTGACGAATTCGACGTCCGCAGTGTGTCTGAAGGTAAGGACGCGCTGGGTGAAGTACGAGTCACCATTTCGATCAATGGGCGTCGGTATCAAGGCAAAGGCGTGAGCACCGACATCATCGAAGCAGCCGCTCATGCGTATCTGAAAGCACTGAACAAAGCTGATGGCGATCGTCAAAACGCAGCCGGTTCGGCAATTGCAAAAGTTACACCACAGCTGTAAAACGCGGGAAGTTCTTGCGTTTCGCCAAGTACATTCGTGGGGGAATTTTCATTCCGGCATTGCCAGACCGTGAAACTCACCTGAAAATTGGACGCGCT
>JAYVNW010001166.1:0-2411 GCA_043758225.1 Candidatus Kuenenia sp.
GGAAATATTCTTGGCGGCTTGAGCGGCCCGGCCATCAAGCCTTTAGCATTGCGAATTGTCTGGCAGGTTTCGCAGGCGGTAAAGATCCCAATCATAGGCATCGGCGGGATTCAATCGATCGACGATGTCATGGAATTTCTGCTGGTCGGTGCAACTGCGGTTCAGGTCGGGACGGCAAACTTCTACAATCCCAGCCTGGCCAATCAACTCGTCCGCGAACTTCCGGAGGCTTTGCAGACTCTTAACGCTGACAGCGTCGCGGAAGTTGTGGGCACATTGAAGACAGCGTAGACCCCTGCCAACACAGTCCAAAACACAACATTCAAATTCCATTAGTACAAATTCTGTGACTGACAAAAAACAACGCATCAAACCACAAACACTCCGCGGTTTCCGCGATTTCCTGCCTGATCAAATGATGGCACGTGAACATCTCATCGACATCGCGCGATGCGTTTACCGCAGCTACGGCTTCGCGCCGATTGATACACCGGCACTCGAATACGCTGAAGTGCTGCTCGGAAAGGGCGGCGAGGAATCTGACAAACAAGTCTTCCGATTCACCGATCAGGGCGATCGCGACGTTGCTATGCGATTCGACCTCACCGTGCCGCTCGCACGATTTTCAGCCCAGTATGTCCAGGAACTCGGTCTTCCGTTTCGACGTTACCACATCGCGCCGGTGTGGCGTGGGGAGCGGCCAGCTCGAGGCCGATTCCGCGAATTCATGCAGTGCGATTTCGACACCATCGGCACGATGAGCAACTCCGCAGACATCGAAACACTTTTTGTGATTAATGATCTGTTCGAACGAATCGGGATCGAACGCTTCACCATTCGCGTCAACAATCGCAAAGTTCTCAACGGGCTGCTTGAGAAATGCGGCCTGCAGGAACACGCCGTCGGCATTCTTAGATCGCTCGATAAGCTCGACAAAATTGGCCGCGATGCCGTTGTGACCGAGATGGTCGAAAAGGTTGGAATTCCAGCTACGGGCGCCAACCAGGTGCTCGACATGGCACAGCTGAAAGGTACGCCGAATGAGATTCTGAAATCTCTGGAAGGCATGCTGGCTGGCAGCCAGATCGGTGAAACTGGTTTGCAGAATCTGAATGAACTTTTTGCTGCGGTCAACAGTTGCGGCTGGCCAGCGAATCGCGTTTCGCTGGACGTCTCAATCGCACGCGGGCTGGATTATTATACAGGCACGATTTACGAAACGTTGCTCGGCGATCTTCCGGAAATCGGCAGCGTGTGCTCCGGTGGGCGTTACGACAATCTTGCCGATTTGTTCACGGCTCAACAACTTCCCGGCGTCGGCGCCAGCCTGGGTCTGGATCGCATGCTGGCGGCGCTGGAAGAACTGGGGCAAGTGCAAAAAGCGACAACGCCGGCACCTGTGCTGATCACGATGTTTGATACGGATCGAGTCATCGATTATCTGCAACTTGGCCGGACACTCCGCGCGGCTGGCATTGCGACGGAGGTTTATCCGGAAGCGAAGAACATTGGCAAGCAATTGAAATACGCCGACAAAAAAGGATTCAAGCTGGCGTTGATCGCAGGCGGCGATGAATTCGCGGCTGGAGTCTGGCAAGTGAAGAATCTTAAGAACGGATCTCAAGCGTCAGTGACCACGGCCAACCTGGTCACACATTTGATGAATGAACTCAACGCAACAACCAACCGATAACGAATTCACATGACTTCCAGCCGCCCTGATATCCGGAATCTTCTCGAAGAACGCATCCTTGTCATCGACGGCTCGATGGGTGCGTTGATCATGTCGAATAACCCGACCGAAGAAGGTTATCGCGGCAAGCGTTTCCAGAATCACAACATTGATATCCGAAACGCCACCGACCTGCTTGTGCTGACTCAGCCGGAGCTGATCTCCGGCATCCATCAGCAGTACCTCGACGCCGGTGCGGACATCATCGAAACGGACACCTTTAACGCGAACCTCGTGTCGATGGAGGAGTTTGGACTTTCTCACCTGACTTACGAAATCAACAAGACCGGTGCTGAACTCGCCCGCGTGGTCGCCGACAAAGAAACGGCAAGGAGCACCAAAAAGCCGCGTTACGTCGCTGGCAGTATTGGACCGACTAAAGTTCAGTTGTCGATGAACGCCGACAAGCCGGGAAGCCGGCCGTTTCAATTTGACCAGATGGTCGCATCGTATGCGGAACAGATACGCGGACTCATGGACGGCGGTTGTGATCTGCTGCTGCCCGAGACCAGCTTTGACACGCTCAACATGAAAGCGTGTCTGTTTGCCATTCAGCAAGTGTTCGCCGAAAAAGGCCGCGAGATTCCCGTGATGATCTCAGGCACAGTATTCACTGGCGGCGTGACACTACTCGGTCAATCCGTTGAAGCGTTTTACTCCGCCGTCGAACACTTCCCGG
>JAYVNW010001167.1:0-3270 GCA_043758225.1 Candidatus Kuenenia sp.
GCCTCGCCAGCATCTGGTAAGCTTCAAGCCGTTCGGCAAGACAACCTTCCCGCTCACCCGACTCGCAAGATATCCTTCACGATATTTCCATGCACATCCGTCAGGCGGAAATCGCGGCCCTGGAATTTGTAGGTGAGTTGTTCGTGGTTGATGCCCAGTGTGTGCAGGATCGTGGCGTTCAGGTCATGGATATGTACTGGCTTATCAACGACGTTGTAACTGAAGTCGTCCGTTTCACCGTAGACCTGCCCGCCTTTGATGCCGCCGCCGGCCATCCACATTGTATAATTGCGAGGATGATGGTCGCGGCCGTAGTTGTCTTTCGTCAACGTGCCCTGACTATAAACGGTGCGTCCGAACTCACCGCCCCAGATGACCAGCGTGTCGTCCAACATGCCGCGTTGTTTCAGGTCCTTGACGAGTGCAGCACTTGGTCGGTCACACGCCGGAGCCATGCCGCGAATCGCTCCTGGCAGTCCGCCGTGGTGGTCCCAGCCTCGCAGGAAGACTTGGGTAAACGGAACGCCGCGTTCGGCCATGCGTCGAGCCAGCAGACAGTTGTAGGCAAAGGTGCCGGGCTCTTTGACTTCCGGGCCATACATCTCAAGAACACTCTGCGGCTCATCGGAAATGTCGGTCAGATCCGGTACCGATGTCTGCATCCGAAACGCCATCTCGTATTGTGAGATGCGGGATGAGATCTCCGGATCGCCGACTTTGTTCAATCGATCCTGATTGAGTTCCGCCAATCCATCTAACATGCGACGACGTGTTCCCGCATCGACGCCGTCGGGATTTGAAAGATACAGTACTGGATCGCCGACAGAACGAAGTGCAACACCCGCGTGTTTCGTTGATAAAAAGCCGCTGCCCCAGAGACGTGAAAACAACGCCTGCGTTTGAGCTCCGCCAGGAATTCGCGAATGCAGCACGACGAAGGCTGGCAGATCCTTGTTTGGACTTCCCAGACCATACGACACCCAGGCTCCCATACTCGGCCGACCAGGCAGCTGACTGCCGGTTTGAATGTACGTGATCGCCGGGTCATGATTGATGGCTTCGGTGTTCATCGTCTTCACAATACAGATGTCATTGACGATCGAAGCAATGTTCGGCAACAGCTCGCTGATCCACGCACCGTGTTCGCCGTGTCGAGAAAAATTAAACACGGACGGCGCGCAGGGAAGTCGCGACTGGCCCGATGTCATCGTGGTGATTCGTTGACCAGCGCGGATACTTTCCGGCAGGTCCTTGTCGAAGTAATTCGCGAGGCCTGGTTTGTAGTCGTACAGATCCAGCTGCGACGGGGCGTCGGCCATGAACAGCCAGATGACTCGCTTCGCCGTCGCTGGATGATGCAGCGGTGATCCCGCCTGAAGCGACGTCGCATCACTGGCCTTCAGCAGGTCGGGATTCAACACTGACGCCAATGCTGCCGTGCCGATGCCGGCGGCTGTTTGTCCGAAAAAGTAGCGTCGAGTCTGCTGCAGTGCGTGTTGGGTGAATGGATTCATACGCAGGGTCCGTGTTTTGCGGTGGGTGGATAGCGGTTGAAGTCGCGGATTTCAGCGTCCACGGTATCGTGGAGCAGAATCTATGGGAAGGATTTGAAGCAGATTTTCGTTAACGATTTTGACGAGCGGTGTGCATTAAGCCGACCTGTACGGGGACGCATGACCTACACAAGGATCAGAGTGATTGGTAGAATCCGAGAGCTTTAAAGAATCCCGGGCTTCGTTCTGGTCGAAACGGTGCGATAATTCCGGTACTGCGCTACAACACTGGTTTCGCCACTGCAAAATTCTCCTGAAGGAGTCGTGAAATGAATCAATCACTTTTGCCAGTCAACGATGCGTTAGCTGCAAACACTTCCTGTTGTTGCCTGAAACGCATGCTTTCATACGCAGTGGTGTTATGCCTTGCGAGTCTTGCGACAGCTGTGATGGCCGTCAAATTGATGGCTGATGATGCTGGCACGGCCAAATCCAAAGGCGAACAACCCTCAACGGATTCAACCACGCAGAGTGACGAAATTCCCGCCCCGGAATACATTCGAATCCGTCGCAACGAACGGAAACTGTCGGTGGCTTTAGAAACGTCGGTGATCCGTTTTGCAGACTCCAAAAAGTATCCGGACGCATCAGTTGATCTGATCGGTGCCATTCATTTAGGTGACCCGGAGTACTACGAACAACTCAACGAACTTTTCAAAAAGTATGACGTCCTGCTGTTTGAAGCTGTCATGCCCGAAGATGCCGTCCGACGCGATCTGCGCCCGGGTGGCGGAGAAGGCTCGCGACGACCTGTTCTCGGAGAAGAGCAGGAATGGACCGAAGCCAAAGTCGGACTGGCCGCAATTGGTGTGCTACAGCTGGGCATGAAGGATGCCTTGGGCATGGAATTTCAATTGACAGGCGTCGATTACTCTGCAGAGAATTTTGTTCACGCCGATATGACGGCCGAAGAATTTGAAGCGTCGATGAAGGCACGCGGTGAATCGTTTTCCGGAATGCTGTTGAAGGAAATGGGCAAGTCCGTGAGCAACCAGCAGGAAAGCAATCCGCTGGCGATGAATCTGGACGTGATGTTGTCGATGCTGGCCTCTGATCGACTCTATCGCGTTCGACGAATCGCCGCAGTACAACTCGCCAAAGCTGGCGAAGGCGAAGCGTTTGCCGGTCTTGACGGCACTTCAACGATCATTACGGAACGCAATAAAAAATGCTTCGAGGTGATGGATCGAGAACTCAGGAAAGACCACAAGAAAGTTGGAATCTTTTATGGTGCCGGGCACTTTACCGACATGGAAAAACGCATGGTCGACGAATACGGATTCGTAAGAAAATCTGAAGAATGGATTGTCGCATGGCATCTGCAGAATCCTGCCGACAAGATCAAAGCGGAGGCCAACGACGGGAAGCCATAGGATGCGACTCCAGCCCCGTTCTGACCAAAACTATCCTGTGCCTTGTCTGAATAGCCCTAAAAAGTTGAAATCGTGAGCCTCGGCTGCGAAGTAACGCATGCCGCTTGCCATTACTAAGACCACAAGCCCGCGCGAGGATCGACGGTCTGAAGCTCGGCAAGTTGCTTGTAAAGCGCGCGGGCTTCTTCGCTGAGTTCTTTCGGCAGTACGACTTTAAGCACCACGAACTGGTCACCCTTGTCGCCAGTCTTTGGATTGCAGACTCCCTTGCCGCGTAGTCGCAGCTTCGCGCCGCTGGATGTGCCGGGGGGAACGCTCAACACGACTTCGCCTTCGGACAATGT
>JAYVNW010001168.1:0-3077 GCA_043758225.1 Candidatus Kuenenia sp.
TATTCCATTGGTGAGCCGCCCACGATTGCGACATCGGCAACGCCCTGAGCCGAGTTTATCTGTGGCGCGATGTAGAATTTGTTGAGTGCCCAAAGGCGCCCCGGATCTAACGGCTGCGCAGGATCGGTCTCGACGGTGTACCAGTAAATCTGTCCCAGAGCTGTCGCATCGGGTGCGAGATACGGAACAACCCCTGGCGGAAGAAACGTGTTTGCCTGTGCGAGCTTTTCCGTCACTCGTTGACGAGCGAAGTAGAAATCGATGTCATCCTTGAAGATGATGGTGATCATCGAAAAATTGAATTCGGACGATGACCTGACGGCCCGTACGCCTGCCAGTCCCTGCAACTTTCGCGACAGCGGATAAGTGACCTGGTCTTCGATTTCGCGAGGACTCCGGCCCATCCAGTCCACGAACACGATGACCTGGTTCTCGCTCAGGTCCGGAATTGCATCGACCGGTGTGTTGATGGTCGCATAGATCGCAGCCACAGTCATTGCTGCTGTGACAATCAGGACCAGGAAGCGATTTCGAATCGACAGTTCGATAATTCGTTCAATCATGACTGCTCCCAGCCAGTGACTTTGCTTTCGCGACCGTCTCTTGCGGAGCTTTCAATGCCTTCGTCTGGCAGCCTTCACAGCAGAGAAACACGGATTGTCCATCAATCATCAGTTTTACAGGAGTGCCCATTGACCCAAGTCGGTTCTGTGTCAGCACTGGACAGTATCGCTGCAAATCGACCGACTGACGGTCTTCCGGTGAAAGCGGAGCAAGTGCAGCGGTGAGAGTGGCGTCCGGATCATCTGGCGTTGTTGGCCGCACCGTTGTCATGCGGTTCCTGTCTCCACCCGACCCGCCGCTGCCGCCAAAATAGATCGAGCCGGCCGAGGGATTCAGTCGGGTTTCAGCATCCACCAGAAATGAACCCGACGTCACAACTTTCATGCCGGACTCCAACCCGGCGAGCACCGGATAGAACGGCACATTGTCCGGGCCTGTCATCTTCGGCCCGAGTTCGACCAACACGCCGTCAAACATGCTCGGTCCGGATTCGCGATAGACAATTTTCTGACTGCCGGTGTCAATGACCGCACTCTGCGGCACCGCCAGCATCTCGCCCCGCATCAGCCGCTCGGTATGTTCACCGACTGATGACTTCATATTGGAAAGCAACGCCCAGCGTTCCGGCGGAACTTTGATGACAACTGTCGCGGTGCTGCCCGGCCTCAGTTTGTGATTCGGGTTTTTGAGTTCGAATCGAACCGTGACCGTGCGTGTCTGCTGATCGACGTGCGGATAGACGAACGTCAGCATTCCGTGAAACTCTTCGTTCGGAAGTGCCTTCGTCGTCGCGATGACCGGCAGTGATTCCGCGACAGTAGCTCCACTGGCATGAGCCAGTTCTTCGGGCAGGAACAGCAGGTCGTCTTCGTAGACCTGAGCCTGAATCCAGACCGTATCCAGGTCCGCGACATCGAACAGAGGCATCCCTTCCTGAACGTATTGGCCCTCACGGATGTATTTCCGAATGATGTGACCGCTGATCGGCGAACGAATCTTCAGGTGGGTGTTACTCACGCCGCTCGTCAGGATTTCATCAATCTGGTCGTCACTGATGCCGAGTAACTGCAGACGCGTTTTTGTGCTGCTCAGCAGGGCTTCGTTTCCGGCTTTCTTTGCGTCGAGAAGGCTTTTCATCGCGACAACCAGTTCCGGGCTGTAGAGCGACGCGAGGACGTCCCCCTTCTCAACCATACGACCGGTTTGGCTGGCGAACAGTTCATCAACCCGCCCGGCAAACCGTGCTGAAATGCTGCGTTGACCGCTTTCATTGAATTCGACATAGCCGACTGCCGTGATTTCTTTGGTGAGCGGCAGATATTTCACATCCCACGTCTGCACACCGGCAAGGACGACACGATACGGTGAAAGCTGCACGCGACTGACGATACCAGCCGGCAAAGCCTCAACTGTGCCGACTCCTTTTTTCCGCTTCGACAGCGGCATGAAACAGATCGGGCATTTTTCTTTTGAGTTGTCGCGCACGATCGCAGGGTGCATCGGGCAAAACCACTCGATACCGCTGCTTGCAGAATCCATAGCTACGGCCGGACGTGTCCACTTGTCGTAATGCGCGAGCAGGAGATCCCACTGAGTAATCATCAGCCCAATGAGCAGCAGGATGCCGATGAAACGAAGTCGAGCGAGCTTCACCAGGATGACGAAATCAAACCACCACCACCACTTTCGCCAGCCTCTCAGATGCGGCGGAGCGCGCAGGCCTCCTTCATCGCTTGTCAACGTTTCTGAATCGACGAAAGTGTTACTGGGCGAATTCTCGGACATACCCATAACCTATAAAGATGAAAACCGAAGAGCGGCAGCCGGAACACAAGCCGACTAAGGACATGGTGCTAACGCAGACCCGCCAACCATGTCCGACTGCCGCAGTTCGAATCAACCATCAATAAAACGGTCATGCCACCTGTGCCTGGTCATGGCGTGACTTTAATACGTGCTAATAATTTGACATCTTGAAACCGGCGTCCGCCATTGCGGCGATGAGCTTCACAGACGTCAGTTCACCTTTGACGTCGAATCGAATTCCGATCAGAAACCGCTATAGCGGCGAGGGTCAGTCTTCGGCAACAGATAGCTGGGTGTCTGTGAATGTGACGAACGGTTCGCCGGGCGCGATCGGTAAACAGGAGCTGAGCCATTGAAAACGCCGGCACTGAGTGGCATCGTCGGCTCATAAGAGAAACTACGATAGGTTCCTGTTCCCTGAACGGTGGCCGGTGGTGTCGCCACGGCATGTTCCAGATGACCTGCGCCGGCAGGTGCAGGAGTAGCCATCGGCACAGAACTGGCGGGAGCCGAGCAACCTGGTGCCGCACAGCCTGGTCTCATGCCGCATCGATTGCGACCGCAAGCCTGAGATGAATCGGTCATTACAAAACTCAGAGTTACAGCAACCAAACTCATTGTGAAGAGATTAAACATGATCATGGTCCTTTGTGAATTGAATGTGGGAAGTACGTGCGACACCAGGCAGGAGCGCCAACAGGTCACTC
>JAYVNW010001169.1:0-7745 GCA_043758225.1 Candidatus Kuenenia sp.
ATCTTGGCTGGCAATTGTTAACAAATGTTTAACTTCCCTGGATGCTTTTATGCATTCCCGTACTTACAAATCTGAGCAATAAATGTATAGGTGTTTGCAGCGTTCGTACTGATGGAAGTCGGATGCAGGCAAGGCCCTGAAAGTGCGCAAGAAACAGTATCTCCTTGACCCAAGATCGGAGTAATATGCGGTTTCGCAGTTTCTGGGGATGCTCGCCTAACGATTTTCGGGAGGAACAGCAAGCGAACGAATGAAGGCGATCAGGTCCGCAGTTTCCTCAGCAGTCAGATCTGCCAACACTCCTTCAGGCATTAAAGATGTAGTGCTTTTTTGCAGATCGTCAATATCTGATTTTGGAATTGTGACCAATTGTCGATCTGCCATTTTGAGTACGATCTGCTCGTCGGTCTGTTGTTCCATAAGTCCGTTCAAAGTTCGACCGTCGTTGGTGACAGCAATCCATGTCGCATATTTGTCCTCAATCTTTTGCGACGGCTTCACGATGTGTTCGAACAGGTCCAGCGTCTGCGGATACTTTCGACTGATCTCCGTCAGCGTCGGACCAACAGACAACACATTGTCCTCGTGGTGATGGCAATTTCGACAACGTGCGGCATCACTGAAGAAAATCAGACGACCTCTGAGTGCATCGCCTGTGTGTTTCAGGACTGACGAAGGATTGACGGTTCGGCCAAGCGTTCTTTTACGCTGCGATTCCGGTACGAAATGATCGAACAGCCCGCGAATATCCGCTGGTGAGCTTCGTACGCTGTCGATCGCCATGTGGCAAAATAGTCTCAACGAGTCGTTGGAATGCAATTGAGCGAGCAGTGCAAGCGAGCCCTCCGTAGAGCCTGTCAGATTCTGAATCGCATCTTTCTTCGCTGAGTTGCTGGCGTTCTTTGATATCAGCGTTTCCAACGCCTTGGCCTGTGGCGTGCCGACGACGAGTGGTTCCGACAAATTCGGAGGAACGTTCCCGGCGGATGGCAATGATCGAATCCATTTCTCGATCAGCGTAATACCATGACCATCCACGACACTGGAGCCAATATACGGCATTCTCGCGTACCCGAGTTTCGACATTCGATACATCATGATCGAACGATATGGATCTCCGGCAGCGATGATCTTTGCGTCCGACATACCGAACGTACCGATGCCCGTACCTTTGTTCGTATTCATCTGGTCGAACGGCAAATCTCGCGTCAAAAAGAACGAAACGATTGCATTGCCGCCTTTGTGGTGACACATGCTGCAATTGCCATGCAGATAGGAACGAGCACGATCATTCAGATCCAGGGACTCATCCTGAGTATCAATCAGTTGCCATGCCGGACTCTTTGCATCGTCACGTATTGCCTTGATCACTTGCTGACTTAGCAAGGACTCCAGTTGATCAACACCGCTCGCCGTCTTTTTCGCAAGTTGGTTGCCCACAAACCCCAACACAAAACCAGGCCCTGCGTTGTGACACAGACGGCATTCATTCACCGCGCCGCTGTGCCAGGTTCGCTCAGTCAAATTCCTTGTGACAACCGGGTCCGGCCACTGAACTGACTTCGTAGTACCGATGGAACTGACCAGTTCCGCGTCCGTTCCAGCATCGTTCCACAGGTAGCTGTACGGATTCCAACCGCCGTATTGCAGATGCAGAATCTGAGTTTCCAGCGGCTTTGTGGCCTTTCCGGATGCGTCAGGAATCGAAAGATGTTTAACGAACGTTGTGCCTTCCGGATAGACGCCTCGAACACTGCTGTTCGGTGCCAGTTCAAGACGATCGCTTCCGGGCACACCGACAAATCTTTGTGCAACCGCGCCATCAGTCCAGCGGGGAACAACGACGTCGTAACCCACAACGCCGTCCGTTGGCTCCAAAGGCGTCAACGATTTGAAGACACCCGTCTGGCTCAGCAGTTTCGGAAACGAAGCGGAGAGATCGACGACTTCGTTGGGAAGCAACTGGTAGATTTGCCCCGTGAGGTCATAATCGACGACGTACATATCGCCCGCTGTGCTTTCCATGAAGTCCGTAATTCGCAAATCCGTATCCACCAGAGTGCGCCCAACAAACGATCCATCTGTCGTGCGGCCAACGGACCAGATTGTGCCAGTGATGTAATCGCCGTAAATGAATTGACCATCGAGTGCCGGTAGTTTTTTGCCGCGATAAACAGGGCCTCCGATGACCGAGTTGGCTTCCGAGTGATGGTGATCTCGAATCGGCGGAGTGATCGGTGTCGGGCCTAACGCAACTTCAGTTCTCAGCCGCGCGCGGCCTTCCATGACGGGCCATCCGCAGTTGGTTCCGCTGCCGACCAGATGAATCATCTCCCACGTTTCCCAACCGTTATCCGCAACGAAGACCTCGTTCGTCTTCGAATCGATTCCAAACTTCCATGGATTTCGCAAACCGTAACCAAAAATCTCCGGCCGAGCGTTCGGTGTTTTTACGAACGGATTGTCCGAAGGAATCGAGTAGTTCTCTCCAGCAGTCGGATGATCCACATCGATCCGCAGAATGGCTCCGAGCAAATCACTCACATCCTGTCCGGTCGTCAACCCGTCTGGCGGATTCGGACCAGAACCATCCCCGGTTGCGATGTGCAACAAACCGTCTGTTCCGAATCGCAGACATCCCGCATTGTGTCCACCCGATGGCCATTTGATAATGACCGTCTCGCTCGTGGTATCGATCACTGGCGTTGCATCATGTGTCAATTTGAAACGAGACACCCGCGTGTGCGATCCGCCTTCAGGATGGACAAGGCAAAAATAGACGAATCGATTTTTCAGAAACTGTGGATGCAGCGCGGCTGAAAAGAGCAAAACCTTTCCACCTGCCAAATTTTGGAAATCCATAGCCAGGTCTGCTTTTTCAGTCGCCGCATCTTTGGAAAACGTGAACACCTGGCCGGCAATTTCCGCGACCAGCAATCGGTTCGTCCCCGGGATTTCCTGAAGGCTCGTGGGATGATCGAATATTAATTGAGGAAACGCGGGCGCAATACGAAACGGTTCCGGCGGCGTTGGCGTCCCGCGCAATTGAGATGCGGTCCACGGCGCACGGGCCTGAGACAACGGCTCGGCAGCCATTGCGAGTTGAAACGGCAGCAACATCATTAACAGAAATACTGGACTCAATTGTCGTATCGCAACTACTCTGGCCATGTACGTTCACTCCGCAGGTCGAGTCGCCAGACTCAACCAGTATCAAATGTGTCAGGACGAACCGGAATTCCGTCCTTAAAAACTGCGATGTCGAAGAGCATTGCAGTTCTTTAACGAAGGAAATTCAATCGATCTGCAATTAAATTGAGTAAAACCGTTTACGGCCGACGTCGCTGGCTGGTCCCTGTCGAGCCATGCTCCACAGGATCTTTGTGCCAGCGCATTTGCGATGGGAATCATCAAGCGGAACATTGAAATCGCGGCGAATGGAATTCCAGCTGGTGCCGTGACGGACGGCAGCAGTTCGCTAAAATGTATTTTAAAATGCGTCGTTCGGGTGAAGGACGCGGCGTTTTGTGATGGTTTATGAATCGACGGTAAAGAAGCGAAATCATGGCGAAAAAATCAATTGCGGATGTGAATGTTGCTGGCAAAACCGTACTCATGCGAGTGGACTTCAACGTGCCACTGGACGAGAACTGCAACGTCACAGACGATCGGCGCGTTCGCATGGCTGTTCCTTCAATTAAATCGGTTATCGATCGCGGCGGCAAACTGATTCTTTGCAGCCATCTTGGCCAGCCAAAAGACGGCGAAGATCAGTCGAAGTTTAGTCTCAAGCCAACAGCAGCAATTCTGTCAGCATTGCTTGGCAAGCCTGTGACATTTGCAACGGACACCGTTGATGCCGACGCGACGGTTAAAGTCGCCGCGTTGAAAAACGGCGAAGTCTTGTTGCTGGAGAATCTTCGATTCAACAAGGGCGAAAAGAAAGGTGATGCCGCGTTTGCCGCAAAGCTCTCCGGATTCGCTGACATCTACTGCAACGACGCATTCGGAACATGTCACCGAACTGATGCGTCAATGGTCGCCGTGCCTCAGGCTATGGCGGGCAAGCCACGTGTCGTCGGATTTCTGGTTCAAAAAGAAATTCAGTATCTGTCTGACGCCATCGCGAATCCTCAGCGACCTTTCATCGCGATTCTCGGCGGAGCCAAAGTTTCCGACAAGATCAACGTTATCAAGAACTTGCTGGGCATCTGTGACAAAGTACTGATCGGTGGAGCCATGGCTTACACGTTCTCGCTCGCAAAAGACGGCAAGGTCGGGAAGAGTCGCGTCGAACTGGACAAGGTCGAACTCGCAAAAGAACTCATTCAGCTCGGCGGAAGCAAACTGGTTCTCCCAGTCGATACACACTGCGGCGATGCCTTCAACGGTGACTGCAACAAAGTTGTGGTTAAGGCAGGAGAAATCCCGGACACATTCGAAGGCTTCGACATTGGCCCTGCCACGGCAGCACAATACGCTCAGGAACTGAAGAGCGCCAAGACAGTTGTCTGGAACGGCCCAATGGGAGTTTTCGAAATGCCGCCGTTTGACGCAGGAACCCGTATCGTCGCCGAAGCCATCGCGAACAGCTCCGCCACCAGCATCATCGGCGGCGGCGACAGTGCTGCGGCGATTCAGCAACTCGGTTTTGCTGACAAAGTGTCCCACGTCAGCACTGGCGGCGGTGCCAGCCTGTCGATGCTGGAAGGCGAAAAATTCGCCGCTGTGGAATTGCTGGACGAGGCGTGACTTTACTCATTATGCGGCCTGTCAGGGTTCGGGAACGAAGTCCAACGGCAGCCAGCCAGAACAGAAATAACCTGGCAAATTGCGCAAATATCCCCCAAAAGATTGCCTACGCGATGGCTATGCTGTGAAATGATGTCGGCAGAAATCGTGTTCATCGTATCGCGGACGGGGGTCATTTCATGAGATTGCGAATCGTCGTAAACAGCGTCGTTCTTTCGTTAGCCTTTCTGGCATCGTCAGTACATTCCATTGCCATCGCAGCCGAACCATCCCCGGCAGACCACTTGGCGGCCGCAGTCGAATCCTGGCGCGTCGGCGATTTAAACGGCGCTCAGGGACTGTTAACGGAAATCATTGACGCGGGAAGTCGTGACGCGCGCGTATATTATTATCGCGCGTTGGTTTTGGAACAGCTTGGTGCGGATTCTGAAAAGGATTTGCGTGACGCCGCCAAGCTGGAAGCAGAAACCACATCCTCCCGACTTGTGAATCGAGCGCTCGAAAATGTCCAGGGTGCAACTCGAGCGAAGATCGAAAAGTACCGCACGGAAGCTCGTGCCAAACTGAAGTCCGATCCGCAGGCTGAAGCTGCCAAAGCACTTTATCGTGAAGGTATCGTTGCCTACAAAGCTGGTGACTCATTGACAGCACTCGCAAAATTTGAGGATGCGATCAAGGGCAACACCGAAGACGCGCGCGCGTATTATTTTCGCGGTATCGCGCTGGCCGATCTGGGGCGGATGGACGAAGCCAAGCTGGCATTCAGTGACGGCTTGACACGTGAGAAGACCGCAAAGGACATCCAACTGGTCAATCTGGCACTCGCAGACGTTCAAGGTGGAATTCGCCAGGTCATTGAGGAGCAAACGACTGTTAAAATCAACGGTGAACTTGTGTCTCGCCAGGCAGCGCATCGTATGATCGGGCGCCTGTCGTCGATGTCGCAGGAAGAGCGTATTGCTGAAGCCAATGCGGCCGCAGTGCGTGAAGCAGAAATGGAACAGGCCGCTGCCATCGCACGGCAACAAAAGGCCGCAGATGCCATTCTGGCTGAGAACAAAGCCAACATGGCAGCACAAGAAAGACTGAAAGCTCCGGCATCGCGTTCCACAGATTTACTGGCTGCAGCGGACGCACCAAAAAAGGCAGACACAGCTCCAGGCACACGAAAAACCGATGCTGTCCCAATGGCTGAAGCTCCCGTTGCGTCAGGCTCGAGCAATCCGTTTCTTGGCGGCAAAGCGGAACTCCCAGGTGCGCCGGCAACCCGGGCCAATTCTGGACCACTCGATGCGTCGTATCTTCCTGCGAACGCAGACTTTGTTTTTTATGTCCGCCCTGCAGATATCCTCGCGAGCGGTTTTGTCGCGCCGATGAAAGGTACGCCGGAATTTGAAAAGGGCATGACCGATATGACAGCTCACATTGGATTTGATGCCAATGACATTGATTCCGTCACATCTGGTATCAGCAACTTTATCGGCGGCATGATGCAGATGGGAATGATGGCCGCTGGCGGTCAAAACCCGGCAACTATGGCGCAGAACGTGTTTGGCGGTGCCAATGCAGTCAGTGTGCTGCGGACGAACAAAGATATTGAACTCGACAGCATTGTTTCCGCCAGCAAAGGTGTGGAGGCGTCGTTCGAAAATAAGTCGTACTATTTGATCGAAAATGAGCAGCCGAATCAGCCTCAGGTTGCACTCTATCGAGTCGATGCACGCACTTTTGTTTTTGGTGTCGAAAAGGCAATTCAGACTGTGATTACCAATGGGGCTGGCGAGGCGACGAACGAACAGTTCAGCTTCGTTTCCAATGCCAGTCCACTTTTAATGGCATTCTCTGGCCCGTTGTTGCCTGCGATGAGCGGCTCAATTCCGGAAGCACCGCAAGGTGCACCTCCATTTGCTGGAAAGATCTTCGATGCCGTGAGAGGAAAGATCAGCGGTGCTGCGATTGTGATGGATTTCGGCAGCAACCTGAATCTGAAGATTGTTGTGAATCTGACGGAAGCCGAAGCGGCAACGGAAGTTCAGAGACCACTTGATGAAGCAGCGGCCACTGCAAAACAGTTCTACCCAATCGCTGCTGGATCTGTTCCGGAACCGTTAAAGGCGCCTGTGCAGCAGTTGGTTGATAGCCTTTCGGCATCACATAGCGGATCTGCAGTAACAATCTCGCTGCGAGTTCCGGGCCAGGTTGTCAAAATCATTAAAGACAATCCGACGATGTTTCAGGGCATGATTCCAGCGGGCCCGCCAGGATTTCCGGGCCCTGGCCCAGGTGAAGCACCTAGACTATTGCCCGTACCACCGACCGCTGTTCCGCAGCCGTAGTCCGACCTGTCCCAGGTGGGATTCCCTTCAGCGGGGCGACATCTGTGGCGGATCCGTTTCTACCGATCGCATAAAAATCCTTCCCAATAACCTGTTGACTATCGTGTTTTGCGATCTGGCGTAAAAGGAATTGACCGAAGCTGTCCGCGTGATCGACATCAATTCCGATGCCACTGGAAGTATTGGCAAGACGATTTGGGACACGACGATGAATCGCAGTCCAATCGTCCTGACCCAAATCGTCTTGCCAACAATGCGATTCGACGAAACATCATTGGTATTGATATGCTACGGCGAGCGGCAGGACGTCAGTCCTCCGATTCCTGGGGGTCGCAAGCGCGACGTTGTGGAATCATAAAGGTGTTCGCTCGCTGGGTTTGATGCGTGACACAAAACTGACCGCGCAAGAAAATGGGCACCGGTATGATACCGGTGCCGCGAGGGGACGCATCAACTTGAACACGAAAGGAGAGAGAGGAGGGGAGAGAGGGGGAGAGGATTCATTGAATGCAGCCGGGGAGACTGCATTCTGTGTCACGTCGTCGCCGCGATGGCGATTATCGTTCACGAACGGAATCGGCCATTGAGATGGAGGGCTTTGACAGTTCGCTTTGTGAAATGCTTCGTTCGCTGGTTTTGCGGGTTGCTCGCCAGCCG
>JAYVNW010001170.1:0-8782 GCA_043758225.1 Candidatus Kuenenia sp.
CACCATCTGCAGCCTTGTGCTCGTGAACCGCTCGATCGCCGCAGGCGGAAAGAATCAGATCACCAGGGAGAATTTGAATTCGGAATATATCGCCGCCAAATCCCCCGATCGCTCGAACTTCCTTCGCATCACCTGAATTCCAGATCCGCAAACGGCGATCGCTGCCACCACTGACGATTGTGGTGCTGTCGGCGAGAAAGATCGCCGAGTAGACAGGTTCCCCATGACCGCTGAATGTAATGACCGGATTGCCAGTCGCGGCTTCAAAGACCTTGCTGGTCTTATCACGGCTGCTGGTTACAAGACGCTGCCCGTTTGGTGACCAGTTCACGTCCATGACCCAGTCGGCATGATCTTCAATTCGCAGGATTTCAGCACCATCAGCAACTTTGACAACATTAATCGAACGATCGGCACCGGCACAAGCCAACAGCTGACCGTCCGGGCTGAAACTCAATGCAAATATTGCGTCACGGGCACGCACCAGAGTTCGAATCAACTGACCGTTCGTTGCGGAGAACAACTTCAATTCACCGAGCTGACCCGGTGTTCCGGCTGCGACGGCCAACATGTTCCCGTCTGCACTGAATTCAAGATCGTAAATACGTTCTGCCACGTTGGAAATGCGACGAATGAGTGAGCTATCGGCCGCATTCCATACCAGAACCTCATGATAACCAGATGACGCCAACTGGCTTCCGTCCGGGCTAAAGGCAACCGCCGTCACGGGAATCGCAACACGGTATTCTGATGGCGGCAGTGGCTGAGTTTGTTCTGGCATTACGTCGAATAAGTCGGCGGTCAATGTGACACCCGCATCCAATGGCGCTCCAACGTCAATCCATTGTTTTACGATGGCAATCTCCGCTTGTGACAGCGGATCGGCGTCTTTCGGCATTGAACCGTCATCAATCATGCTCACCAGCAATGAATCTGCACTCTTGTGAGCCGACACAACTGCTCCGGATTCTCCGCCCTTCAAAAGAGCTGCGAATGAATCGAGATTGAGTCGTCCACCAGGACTGCGTGTGTTATGACAAGCCACGCACCGCTGTGCCAGAATAGGTGCGACATTCCGGGAGAACGAAACAAAACGCCCCAGTGGTTCCAATGCAGCCTCAGCCTGTCGACTGGCAATCAGGGATTCGCTGGAAACAATCTGAGTCTCAGCCTGCAATTTTTGAAGTGATGGCTCAAGGCCCGTCAGTTGTGCATTGAGCACCTTCTGCCAGCGTTCGGCTTCGGCCTTAACGACTTTCAGTTCAGATTCATGTTGATTGGCAGTCGCCAATGCATCGCTGGCTGATTTCCATGCCGCCTGCATTGGTTCTGCAGCAGCAACAGCAGCCTTGTGCTCAGCAGTCTTCGTTTCGAGGTCCGTTTTAGCCACAGCGATTTTTGCCACTAGATCATCGCGCCGAGCAGTAACCTGAGTCATCAAAGAATCTGTATTTTGCTTCAATGGTGCAAAGCTGGCAATCGCTTTTTCCAGACCCAGGATCGCAGCTGAAGCATCGTTGCCTGCAAGTATCGCCGCTTCACGCAATGTCTTCAGAGAGTTCTCCAGTGATGTCACGGAGGTGTTGAGTGATTCAACGGAAACCGCAGCGGTCTTCAATTGTTCTTCCTGAGCCGCCAACAGCGGAGTCATGCCATCCACGTTTGACTGGGCAGTCGTCAACGCGACCTGAGCTGCATTTACTGTGACTTCAGCGGCATCCAGGGCAGCCTTGGTTTCGTTTGATTTCTTCTCCAGCTCTGGACGTTGAGCCACGATGGAGGCGATTTTCTGTTCGCTGTCAGAAGATTTACTGCGCCACTCGACGGAAGATTTTCTCAGTGTCGCAAGTTGGTTCTGCAACTGTGTCTGAGCTGACATCATACGATCGAGACGCGTCGAAACTTTTGCAGCGACCAACACAAGCTGATCAGCTGCCTCCTGCATCGGAAGAGACGCCTTGAGATCCGCCAGTTGCTTATCCAGTGCTGCCCCAGCCTGCTGCAGCACCAACACCTGCTGTGCTTCAACGGCGGCTCGCTTTTGAGCTTCGTCCAGTTGCTTTTGCAGTTCCTGAACACGCTGCATTGCGACAGTTGCAGCTCCCTGTCGCAGGGTCAGTTCTTTATCCGCCTTTTGCTTCTGCAACGCTGCCCGTTCAACGGCACCGCGCACTTGCTCAGCACCAGTCGGCTGAAGAGACAGAGCCGCATCATCTGCGGCCATAGTCGGCGAAATTATGAGAACGGCAGTCAGCAACCAGGCGAGCATATGACAAGTCAGGTCAGTTCGCGGCATGAGGAATCCCCAAGTGGAAGGCGGGAATCGCCGTGTTGCAATAAGACAACACGGCAATCAACACTAGGATTCAACTTATCACTTGCGATGTCAAGCTCATCGGAATCTGCAAACTTCAGCATCTAAAAAATAGCACAATCGGAATTCTACCGACAGGCCTTACAATCAGACCCGGAAGCCTCTCCTGTGGGTTATCCTTTGCGGTGCCGGATCTTGGCGCGCATGCGGCGCTTCTTGCGACCAATTTTTCGCCGACCCTTACCCGTTTTCTTCGTTCCCATGAGCCAGTCATCTCCAAAATTCAAACTAAGTCCCTGTTTGGAAGGGGCGAAGAATAGCAGGCTGATGCATTTGGTTCAAACGTGGATTGCATCTGTTCTCGAACCAAAGCATTTAAATCATATAATTGCAGCAAACCCAGACCTCAAATTGAATTCAACTGAATACAGATGTTGCCCATACACAAACTCTTTCAATGTTGCCGTCAAACAAAAAAACCCGGTCGGCCAATGTGGCACAACCGGGTTTCGTTGAAAGGGGAGAGTGGGAGTCGAACCCACGCGTGACGGATTTGCAATCCGTTGCCTTAGCCACTTGGCTATCCCCCCAAACTCCTGGGCTACTCAAGTTTTTGAATAGGCAATTTAAGCAGACTTTAACGCTTGCACTGCGTTCAGCATTTATACCGAATGTATCGGCCGAAGGTCTACCCTGCTGCACTGAAATCCTGTCGAATTTGAGGGGCAAATTCAGAACCTGGAATACTCATCTTGAATTCTGGCAGAAATATCCGTTCTCAAGGCTGCTGTTTGCGAAGGAGAATCCGTTGAACCTACGGACATTTGGGATTTCGGATCGTTCGGGGGCTCCGCAGTGGCACACGGGAATTTCTACGTGTAGGATGGCACGTTCGCCGGATTGCTGTGGCTTACAAATTTCAGTGGTGAACTTATCTTCAAAAGGATCCAGATTCGTGAAAGAAACAGAGGAACTGCTGATTTCCAAAGCTCGTGAAGCCGTCAGTCAGTGCAACTGGGTCGTGGGTGAATGTGCCTCCAACTGGACGCAGCGTTACGCTCGCGGCCGTACTGACGCTGAATTTGGCCAAATGGTCGGACTTAGCGGTGATCAAATCTTTCAGCGCCGACGCGTTTGGGAAGCATTCGGGAATTCCTACGAGAAATTCCCGTCGCTCAAATGGTCATTCTTCTACGTCGCTTTGAATTGGGATGACGCGGACGACTGTCTCAGCTGGGCACAGGATTCCGATGCGACCGTTGCTGAAATGAGAGCATGGCGAAGGGCTCAGCGTGGCGAAGATCTGTTTGCAGAATCGTCAGAGGGCTATTCTGAATGGGCTGCCCCACTGGGATTTGATACATCCAGCGTCCCACTGTCGCGCGTCGTTGATCCATCGCAGTTTACGCCCAGCGGAATGGGCGACCGCGCTGGTATGCAGACTGGTGAACGCGCGGGTACAGCCACCATGGATATGGTTGCACGTGACGCTGGAGACAGTTACGCCCCGTTTCGAGCCGATGCTGCTGCTCGGGCACCAAAAATTCGCGATGCCGAATCTGAAGCATCCGGCGAGCGTCAGGAATTAACACCCGAACAATTCTGGAAACGCGCATCATCGATGATGGACAAACTCAACAAGGCATTGACGCCAAAATTGTTGAAGGCTCTGGATAAACAATCGGAATCGGTTCGCGAAAAGATGCGAGACGCTTTGAATGAAATCGTTGAAAAGCTGGATGGTAACATCTGATAAGTGCTCCTGGTGGAGCAAGTCTGGTTGGCAGAGTTTTCGCCTTAAAGTCTGTTACCACAAGACATAAAAAATAAAACCCCGGCATCCATCAGATGCCGGGGTCTATTTTTCGAGAGCTCGATCAGCCTGCTGCCGCGAACGACAACAGGTTATCGTTCTTGCTTAGTACAGGTCTTCGTCGCCGTGTCCAGCGTGACCCTTCTTGTCATCCTTTGGCTTTTCAGCAATCAACGCATCACTGGTCAGCAACAGTGTTGAAACGCTGGCGGCGTTCTGCAGAGCTGTACGAGTCACCTTGGTTGGATCGATAACGCCGGCTTTCACCATATCCTCGTACTTATCAGTCGCAGCGTTGTAGCCAAAGTTACCTTCGCCAGTTGAAACCTTTTCGCAGACCACACCCCCGTCAACGCCAGCGTTGTCAGCGATCTGGGTCAACGGAGCACGGCACGCGCGGACGATAATATCGTATCCCACCTTTTCGTCGTGAGTCAACTTACCCGGCTTCACGGCCATAGACGCACGCAGTATTGCAACGCCGCCGCCAGGAAGAATGCCTTCTTCGACAGCAGCACGAGTCGCGTGAAGTGCGTCTTCTACGCGAGCCTTCTTCTCTTTCATTTCGCTTTCAGTCGCTGCACCAACATTGATCTGTGCAACACCTCCAGCGAGCTTCGCAATTCGCTCTTCCAGCTTCTCGCTGTCGTAGTCGCTCGTGCTGTTTGCAAGTTCGCGTCGAATCTGTTCAATGCGAGCCTGGATGTCCGCCTTCTTGCCGCCACCTTCAACGATGGTTGTGTTGTCTTTGTCGATCACGATCTTGCGAGCCGTACCAAGGTCGGCCAATTCAATACTGTCCAGTTTGATTCCCAGATCGTCAAAGATCGCCGTGCCACCAACCATGATAGCGATGTCCTGCAACATTGCCTTGCGGCGATCTCCGTAACCTGGTGCTTTGACAGCGGCGATTTTAAAAGTACCGCGAAGCTTATTGATCACCAGAGTCGCTAGTGCTTCTCCTTCAAGATCTTCAGCAATGATCACCAGCGGCTTGCCGGAATTCACAACCTTCTCCAGCACTGGAACAAGGTCCTTAATGCTCGAGATCTTCTTTTCGTGAATCAGCACGTAAGCGTCTTCAAGGACGCATTCCATGCTTTCTGAATCCGTCACAAAGTAAGGAGAAAGGTAACCACGGTCGAACTGCAGACCTTCGACAACTTCGAAGCTGGTCTCAAGGCTCTTGCCTTCTTCTACAGTAATCACGCCATCTTTGCCGACTTGTTCCATAGCGTCTGCAAGGATCTGGCCAATTTCAGCATCGCCGTTGGCTGCAACAGTACCGACCTGGGCGATTGACTTCTTGGATCGACAATCCTGAGCCATGCCGCGAAGCTGCTCAATAATGTCGTTCACGGCCTTGTCCATGCCACGCTTCATGTCGAGCGGGCTGACACCGGCAACAACAGCTTTCAGGCCTTCATTGTAGATGGCTTCTGCCATAACAGTCGCGGTTGTTGTACCGTCACCAGCAACGTCGCTGGTCTTGCTGGCAACTTCACGAACCATACGAGCACCCATGTCTTCGAACTTGTTTGGAAGTTCAATTTCACGAGCGACGGTAACACCGTCTTTTGTCACAGTCGGTGAACCAAAGCTTTTCTCAATGATCACATTGCGACCACGTGGCCCCAGCGTAACCTTGACTGCGCGAGCCAGTTTCGAGACGCCTCGACGCATTGCTTCCTGGGCTTCCTGATCAAAGGCAATCATCTTTGCCATGTCGTAATTCTCCGGTGAATTCTATTTAAGATTTTGAAATCTGAGATTTGAAATTTCGAATCAGCGGTATGGCTGAATTCGTCAGAACTTTAATCGCGGCCCGAATTTTCAGGAATTCGGCTACCTCGAAAAAACTACACGGTCGCCAGAATGTCGCTTTCTCGCATCAAAAGATACGTCTGATCTCCGACAGTAATTTCGTCGCCAGCGTATGAACTGAAAATCACTCGATCGCCTTCTTTAACTGTCAAAGCAACCTTTTCGCCTTTGTCATTGACATAACCGTCGCCGATGGCAACAACTTCGCCACGTTGTGGCTTGCCCTGAGCTGAATCCGGGAGCAAAATTCCCCCAGCGGTTTTCGCTTCAGCTTCGGCTCGCTTCAGCACCACGCGATCTCCCAGAGGTACAATTCGCGTACCGCTTGCGGCAGCCTTCTTCGCCATGACTTTCTCCTGACCTGTCAATCGCACTTCGATAATTGGAAATTTAAACAGCTACAGAGGTCCACACTGTCTCCAGATGGACTTCAAGCGGCCAGATTTGCAGAAAACAAACCTTTGCGTCTGGCAGAAAGCGAATAACGTGCCATGAGTTCAATTCAATACATAAGTTGTTTACCACAAACACGTTGTAAACAGATGACAGCACCAATTCAAATTCGAAGCGTGCGAAGTTACTAAAAAAACCTGCCGTTTTGACACGCTGTCTGAAACGGAGTCAAATTTGGCTTACTCGTTGTTGTGCGGCGGTCGGAACACTATCCTAAGCATCCGAGCCCCCACTTCCATCGAGCCTACCATATCTGTCGCCCTGTAATTTGGCACTTCATGACATCTTCCCTTCAGCCAACTCATACGGGTTCCGTCGGCCAACTGACATCCGTCGGCAATTTCGATTTCCACCAGCGGACTCGGGTCGTATTTGGATGTGGTAAGTTTGGTGATTTAGGTAGATTGGCCAGAGAACTGGGGGGGCAGCAAGTCCTGTTGGTTACTGACGCAGGTCTGCGGAATGCGGGATACAGTACGAAGGCAGAATTGATTCTTCGCGCGGCAGGGCTTGATGTGGCTATTTTTGACGACGTTCAAGAGAACCCCACAAGCGACGATGTGGACCGTTGCGTTGCATTTGCGAGATCCAATGAGATTGACCTCATCGTCGGCCTGGGCGGCGGCAGCAGCATCGATTGTGCAAAGGGTGCTAACTTTGTGTTGACGAATGGCGGGCGGATTCACGACTATAAGGGCGTCGGAAATGTGAAACGGGCGATGCTTCCGATGATCGCGGTGCCAACAACATCCGGAACAGGCAGTGAGGCTCAATCGTTCGCCGTCATCGCCGATGCGAAGACTCATATGAAGATGGCGTGCGGTGACCCCGAAGCTGCCTGTCGCATCGCTATTTTGGATCCGGAGCTCACGGTCACGATGCCAGCATCAGTTGCCGCAGCAACTGGCATTGATGCAATGACACACGCTATTGAAAGCTACGTGACAACCAAACGAAATCCGATTTCGCAAATGTTTGCTCGTCAGGCATGGGAACTCTTGTCATCGGCTTTTCCGATTGTTCTTCGAGAACCTCAAAACCTGGACGCGCGCGGACGAATGCAATTAGGCGCATTCCTGGCGGGTGCCGCCATCGAAAACAGTATGCTCGGTGCTGCTCACGCTGCGGCAAATCCGCTGACTGCTCAATATGGGACGACACACGGCGTGGCCGTTGGCCTGATGTTGCCACACGTTATTCGCTGGAACGCTGATGTATCGGCGGATCTTTATCGGGAATTGGTCAGCGCAGCGAAATGGGACGATAATGAATCCAGCGTCGAAAATGCCCCATTCCAACTTGCCGATGGCTTCACAGAATTTCTCCGACAGGCTGATGTACCAGTCTCCGTGTCACAGGCGATCGATGCGGAAGCAGATGACGCCGTCTTCGAAAAGCTAGCGGCCGAAGCAGCTCAACAATGGACCGGAACCTTTAATCCTCGCCCGATGAACATCGCATCATTTGTCGAACTCTACCGAAACGCATTGTGAGTCTCCGCCGAAATAAGGATTGATCTGCAGTGAAACAAACACACGCGCTTCCCGTCGCTTTGCTGATGTCTGTGTTCACCATGCTGGACGCCGCTGCTACAGAGCCCACGTCGAAACCGAACATCGTGTTCATTATGGCCGACGATCTTGGTTACATGGATGTCGCGTGTTTTGGCAGCAAGTATTACGAGACGCCGAACATCGACCGGCTTGCGACGCAGGGGATGAGCCTCCTTAACCATCATCATTGTCCGAATTGCACGCCGACTCGGGCCGCGTTGATGAGCGGGCAATATGGTGCTCGCACCGGAGTTTACACAGTCGGCGGGACAGATCGTTTCGATTGGAGCATGCGCCCGCTCCGGCCAGTGGATAATGTCACGAATCTGCCGCTCGATCGAGACATCATCGCGAAGCAACTCAAAGCGGCCGATTACGCGACAGGCATGTTTGGCAAGTGGCACATTGGTGAGCGGGGAGACTATTTTCCTGGCAAACGCGGCTTTGATGAAGCCATCGTCAGCGCGGGCGAGCACTTTAACTTTGCCACCGATCCAAAGATCGATTATCCCGATGGACAGTATCTTGCCGACTTCCTCACCGAAAAGGCAGTGGACTTCATCACGCGGCACAAGGACGAGCCGTTCTTTCTTTACCTGCCGCACTTTGGAGTGCATTCACCGCATGATGCAAAAGCCGATCTGATTGCCAGGTTCAAATCCAAGCCAGGCGTCGGCGGACACAACAACGCGACCTATGCCGCGATGATAGCTTCGGTGGATGAAAGCGTGGGCCGCGTGATGCAGACGCTCGATAAATTGAAACTGGCCGATAACACGGTGCTCATATTCACCAGCGACAACGGTGGAGTTGGCGGCTACCACC
>JAYVNW010001171.1:0-5692 GCA_043758225.1 Candidatus Kuenenia sp.
GGCAAAGCCCAGGCGGCGAAAGCAGTCGAGCCGAAACCACAAACATATGCAGAACTCACCAGTGCGTATTGCCTGACAACCGACCCGGATGGTTCCAGCAATATTGACTACATGGAAGCAGCTGCTCAGAACGGTATCCCAACGTCATTCATCGTTGGTAAGTCCGGACAGATTGAATGGATTGGCCATCCGATGAGCATCGAAGAAGCATTAGAAGCCGTCGTGACCGACAAATGGGATCGCGCGGCCTATCTGGTGAAGTTCAAAAAGGAACAGGATCACGATTCCCTGATGGCTAAGCTTGGTTCCATGATGCGAAAAGGTGATTCCAAAAGCGCACTTGTTCTGATCGAACAGGCAAAAAAAACAAACGAAGCTGACCCCGCTGCACTGGCAAGTCTCAACACGCTTGCGTTTCAGGTTCAGGTGATGCCAATCATTTCAAAATGCGAAGAGGGCGATTTGAAGGAAGGCATGGCCGAATTGAGTGCGTTGATGAAGACGGTAACACCGGAACAGAAAGTTCAGTTGAGCATGTTGCGTTTCAAGCTGCTCGTCGAAGCAGAGGAATATCCATCCGCCGCCAAGGCCTTGTTAATTGTTGCGGACGACAAGGCTATTGATGCCGATTCCATCAATCAACTGACCTGGCAGATCTACGAAGCTGCCCAACAGGACGACAAATTTCCAGCGGTATTGATTGACGCGTCGATCACAGCAACGGAAAAAGCTCTGGCAGCGTCACCGAAGAGCGGTATGATTATGGACACTCTGGCACATCTGCTGCATCGGCAGGGAAATCTTGACAAGGCCATCGCCGTGCAGACACAGGCCATTGCAAATTCTGATGACTCCAGTGATGAAGGCAAGCAGGAAATGGCCACCTATCTGAAACAACTGAAGCAGGAAAAATCCGGCAAATAGTTTCAGAGACATGAACTCACACTTATGTCCTGAAGGCCGGTGCTGTCAGCACCGGCCTTTTTTCGTGATTGGAATACCGATCTGCGTTTGCGTACAATCGAAGTCGTCGCCACCTGGAGTATTTAAATCACCCACAAATTGGAGTAATCTCAATGCTGCGTCGCAGTTTTTTGGCAATTGCCGCCCTCTGTTTCCTGTCCGGCCCCGCTCTTGCGGATGACAAACCTGGCGAATGGAAAGAGCTTTTCGACGGAAAAACGTTTAAAGGCTGGAAGATCAATGAAAACAAAGATTCATGGTCCATTGAAGACGGAAAGATTGTCAGCTTTGGCGAACGAAGTCACTTGTTCTATGTGGCAGAAGACAAGCCTTTCAAGAACTTTGAGTTTGAATGTGAATGCATGACAACTCCAGGCAGCAACGCCGGGATCTATTTTCACACCAGGCTGCAGGATACAGGATGGCCACGATTTGGGCAGGAATGTCAGGTCAATGTTTCGCACGGTGACCCTAAGAAATCCGGCAGCCTCTATGGTGTTGTGGATGTCGGCAATCCACCGTTGAAAGACAATGAGTGGTACAAAACATACATTAAAGTTGTCGGCAAACATGTCCTGATCAAAGTCAACGATACGGTGACTGTGGACTACACGGAGCCTGAAGGCAAAGAAGCATTTTCACCAGACTTCGAACGCCGGATCGGTGAGGGTACATTTGCATTGCAGGCACATGATCCGAAAAGCAAAGTCTACTTTCGAAATCTGAAAGTTCGCCGCCTTCCGTAACGGTTATACATCTTCAAGGGAGACGTATTGGTGCCAGTGTTGATGGAATTAAGTCGTTTGATTGTCTCTGAAATCAATGATCAGCAGGCGATGTACCTGCGTGAAGTCGGCGGGCCTCGGACGTTTCCGATTCTGATCGGGCAGTTTGAGGCGCAAGCTATCAATCGACAGTTGTTGGAAGAAGAGCCGTTTCGCCCAATGACACATCAGTTGCTGAAGAACGTGGTGGCTGCGTTGGGCGGAGTCATCGAAGAGGTTGTAATTACCGAAATGAAAGAGCACACGTATTTCGCAGTGCTCAAAGTTCGCGTGGGCGACAAGGTTCATGACGTCGATTGCCGTCCCAGCGATGCAATTGCCATGGCTGTGCATTATTCGCCTATTCTTCCGATCTATGTGGCTGAAAAGGTCTTAAGTGAAGTCGGCTGATCTCTCCGCCGAAAGTGTTGACGAATGATGAATCGATTTATTTGTGTTGAGAATTTTGCAATGTCGAAGTCAGGCGAAATTTCCAGTCGTGGCCGCTTTCTGCTGTGCGATACTGGATGTTGGGGCATCAAATTCCTGCCGCTTCCACAGGTAATTCTGTCACTACTTCTGTTGATCTTTACGACGTCGATCTGCGTCGCTCAACCAGCAGCGGCGGTGCCTCGATTCTGGGGTTTGAAACAGGGCGATAAAATTGTTTTTGCAGTTGCCGGCTCACGGCTCACGGACATATCTGTTGATGGGCAGCCGTCAGTGACTCAGGAAACTTCAGAATCGTTATTGATTCAGTTTACCTCGCGCGACTTTGAACGTAATGGTGATGTGATCTTTCGCGTGGACGTGCAGCAGATAGATCGCAAGCCAGAAACCGCAGGCGCGGCAAAGATCAATTTCCCTCAGGTTTTCCTGAGAGTTCAACCGGACGGCAGAGTCGGTACATTGAATCCTGAAATTCGAGAGATACTTTTGGCGACTTTGGCAGACGGTAATCCTGAAACTATCAACATCCTGAAGAAGTGTTTGAATGATGAGTCAATTGCATCCTGGTTCAGTGTGCCGTTCTGGTCGCGTGGTCCTGCGGAAGATCCCGAAAAGCAGGATGCCTGGGAACGAACTCATGAGACATCGTTGGGGACATTAGGCACACTTCAAATGGATCTGCGTTTCTTGCGGGGCGAAATAGAAAAGAACGTGGCAAAAGTTGCAATTAATGGCGAGGCTCGATTTCGGCCGCTGGTGCTTCCGGATGCAGACACCGCAACGTTTCCATTCTTTTCAGATGTCAGCGTTGAGATTGATGAAATTTCGGGGACCGGGATACTGCCTCAAAGTGCGACCGAGGCAGACAATCCTCTACAGCAGCAGCATTTTGGATTTGAATCCGTTGACTGGACTTTGAAGCTTCATGGTGAGGCGAAATTAATCAATGCGGGTCCCTCAAAATCAAACGACGCCGCGCCATCGGGTGACGATGATTCCGGCGGGACGAAAACAGTGGCGGCAGCCGGCAAAGTCACATTTCGGCAAACGCAGCATCACGTGTGGAAGTTGCAGAGTTTCGAATCCGCAAGTCGTCGAATGTTTGAGAACGATCGTATACCGCTGCTAATTCGATAGATTCGCTGGTTCCGCTCTGCACGGATTAACGATGAACGGGCGAAGGTTTTCGGTCTGAAACGTTTCTTATGATCCTGGCACGGCCTTGGGTGATCCAGACTTCGCCGATCCACGATTCGCCGACATAAGGGATGACTCGATAAACGATATAACAATCCACATCGGGCATCTTCGATTTGCTGACTGAGAAAGCCGCGAAACCGCGTTGCCATCGGAATTCGGATTCCGTGCGTCGGTTTTCATTAACCCACTTTGATGAACTCGCCTTGATCGCACGCAACATATTCGACACTGCAATTCGCGGTGGGATGCCGCGGAGAATATGGATGTGATCTTCAATACCACCAATAGAATCCAGATTCCCACCTTCGTCGCGGATGATTCCATCGGTGTAGGCATACAGCTCTTTACGCATCGGTTTCAACAGCAGTGGTCGACGATATTGCGTTCCAAAAATGAGATGATATTTGAGGCACGTATATGTCGCCATCGGAGGCATTCTTGTAGCTGATTTTACGAGGCAAGATTGTGCGTGACGATATTGGATGGAACGCGGCGTCGCAAGGCTGACGAGATTTCGTTCGGCGCGAATAGCGATTGGCTGCGGAGCAGCCGTGTGCGGTAGCCTCGGGTGCAAACCCGAGGACTGCGGATTCACGTGCCTGCATTTACGCCGACCGATTGAAATTTATGCGATCGTAGACCTGCCATCCACGAGACGCCGAATGACGCCCCGCAGATCCACACAACATTTCCCACGGCGGAAGTCCAATAAAAATGTACTCCTGGGACTCTGGGAAGAGATCTTCCTCCGGTCGCGGATCCAGCAAATTGTTCAAGGAATACTGTGCATCCGTATGATTTGCGAGTGTAACTCACTCCACTGGCTGGTCCACCAGAACTTGCGGATTCGACCGTGGGGCCGACTGCAATTCCAGTCAGGAGAAAAAACATGATAAAAAATGCGAGCATACGACTGGGCCCGCCTAATGAGGCGGCAGGAACGTGCGAGGGGGGCGAATATGGATTATGGTCATTCATAGTGCTTCCTCAGATTCGCGAGTTCCCGTCGCTCACCCCTTCGCCAACTGCCTCAGCACTGTGTGCAGAATCCCGCCGTTACGGTAGTAGACCACTTCAACGGGCGTGTCGATGCGACACGTGGCGACGAAGTGGATCTGGTCGCCGTTCGGCTTTTTCGCGGTGACTTCAACGGCTTGCTGTGGCTTCAAGTTATCGTCGAGACGGATATCGAAGACTTCCGTGCCGTCCAAGTCCAGGGATTCGCGGCTTTCGCCGTCGCGGAACTGCAGCGGCAGGACTCCCATGCCGACAAGATTCGAACGATGGATGCGTTCAAAACTGGTGGCAATCACAGCGCGGATGCCGAGGAGGTAGGTTCCCTTGGCGGCCCAGTCGCGGGAAGAACCTGTGCCGTATTCAGATCCTGCAAGAACCACTAGTGGCGTGCCTTCTTCTTTGTACTTCATCGCTGCGTCATAAATCGATGTCTTTTCGCCGCTTGGGAAGTGAATCGCAACGCTGCCTTCAGTGCCCGGAGCGATCAGGTTCTTGAGTCGCACATTGGCGAAAGTGCCGCGAGTCATGACGCGGTCGTTGCCTCGGCGAGCCCCGTATTGATTGAAGTCTTCCGGCTTGACGCCCTGAGCCTGCAAATACTTTCCGGCAGGACTGGTAGCTTTTATGGAACCAGCAGGACTAATGTGGTCAGTGGTTGTGGAATCACCAACCGAGACAAGGCAGCGAGCACTTTCGATGGCGGTAATAGCGCCCGGTGTCACTGGCATATCGACAAAGAACGGAGGTTCCTGAACGTAGGTGCTGTGTTCGTCCCATTCAAACAAGTCGGCATCGCTGCTCTGAATATTCTGCCATTCTTCGGGGCCAAGTGTGGCATGTCCGTACTGCTCGACGAACATCTCGGGTGTCATTGATGATGCAATCGTGTCGGCGATCTCTTTCTGGCTCGGCCAGATGTCTTTCAGGAAGACGTCTTTGCCATGCTGATCTTTGCCAATCGGCTGAGTCACAAGGTCGATATCAACGGTCCCGGCGATGGCGTAAGCGACAACCAGCGGCGGACTGGCCAGGTAATTTGCTTTCACAAGTGGGTTCACTCGGCCTTCAAAGTTTCGATTGCCTGAAAGCACTGCGGCGGCGACCAGATCACCTGACGTCACGGCCCTGGCAACTGGTTCGGGCAGAGGTCCACTGTTTCCGATGCAGGTTGTGCAGCCGTAGCCGACCGTCTGGAATCCCAGCGCATCCAGAGATTTATCCAGACCAGATTTTTCGAGATACTCAGTGACCACGCGGCTTCCAGGAGCCAGGCTGGTTTTTACCCAGGACTTGCGAGT
>JAYVNW010001172.1:0-2101 GCA_043758225.1 Candidatus Kuenenia sp.
CGTCCAGCTCTCTTCCTGCATCGGCGGGCAGGACGTGGGTTCCAGATGGATGCCCAACACATAAAGTCCGCCCTTGTTCATCGCTTTGGCCATACACTCAAAGTGAGCGCGGGCTTGTGTCTCCGTTGCGAGATGGCGGAAACTGTTGATCATGTTGAACGAGGCGTCGAACTTCTTCTTCACTTTGAAGTTCGACATATCCCCCACGACGACAGTCTCAGGGAAATTGTACTTTTTAAGCCGTTCGTTGCAGAATTCGACAGCTTTAGGGTTGAGATCGTTACCTGCGACGTCAAAACCTGAGCGGCCGAGCTTGATCAGCAGTCGACCAGTCCCACACGCAGGTTCAAAGACACGTTTAACTTCGCAGCCCGCGTGTTTGGCAAAACATGCTTTCAGGAATCTGAATTCGGCCGCCACGTCTGATCCGAACAGCAAATCATAGTACTTTGGATAGTCATAAATGCTGGCGGCGACTTGAGTCGACATGATTTAAGCTCGAGCGTTCAATTGGTTTATCTGAATTTCGTTTAACCGCCAGACGCGGGCGACTGTGTGCGTGTACAAGTGATACAAAAAGTGATCCCGGGTGTAACGCAGTATCCGGAGACTAACGTCTCACGGCTCGCTGGGATCAGGCGAGGCGAGCGGGGGGCGTCAGTCCCCTGATTGCGAATCGCGGCGATCCTGGAGTTGTGAAATCAACATGGCCAGAAGACCTGTGGCGTGGCAGCTTACCGTCATTTTTTATGGAAAGCAGTCCTTTGGAGTAATTGAACCCTGAAAAATGGCTGGACCGTCGAAATTTGGTGTACTTTGGCCTTCCTGAGAAGCCTTTGCGAATCTCAATAACAGTTATCCTTCTGGTGTTGAACGTTGAATTCAAGATCGATATGCTCCGCCGCTTGCGAAAAACAAGGCCTGAAAGTGCGTTTCATTTTCGAGTCGTTCAATTTGTTAGTAACGATTAACGTCATCGCTGGCTAAGGCATTGATGCCACGACCAGCGAGTTTGTGTTTCACCACAAGTTTTATTGAGTTTTGATTCAGGGTACTCCCAAGATGTCGGAAGATCTTCTTTTGAAGGCAGAACGCCGGACTAAAATTGGCTCAGTTGACACGCGTCGCTTGCGTGATCAAGGTCGTGTGCCTGCTAATATTTATGGGCTCAATAAGCCTGGTGTTTCAGCTTCTGTCTGCCGGGATGCCGTTAGTAAGCTCGTGTCAACTCTTTCATCGGTCGTTGATGTAGAGTTGGACGGCACCGTTGATAAGGCTGTCGTTCAGGAACTTCAATGGGACGTGTTCAGCACAAAAGTACTGCATGTGGATCTGCGACGCGTTGACCCAGCGGGACGCGCGACCGTGGATATTCCTTTGGAGTTGCGTGGCGATGCTGTTGGTTTAAAGGACGGAGGTGCTGTTCGTCAACACGCTAAGGTTGTTACGATCGATTGTCCGGATTTTCGAATCCCGAAATCAATCGTCGTACGAATGGGTGCATTGCAAATTGGCGACACTGTGAAAGCCAGCGATCTGCATTTGCCTGAATACGCGAATCTTGTGACGCCGGCCAGCGAAGTGCTTGTTGAGTTGTATGATGCTCGTAAGGCAGTTGTGTAGGCGGATGTTTGGGCCGGGGCCGGGTTCATGGCTGTGAAACTGGTTGTGGGGCTTGGCAATCCTGGTGCTCAATACGCGGGGACTCGACATAATGTTGGGTTCGGTGCTGTTGCGGAGCTTGTGAGGCGGTTTCAGCCGGGAAAGGCACAGTCAAAATTTTCGTCAGAAATCTGGGAAGTGTTTGCCTCTCCAGGCAAAGTACTTCTGGTGGCTCCGACAACGTATATGAATCGAAGTGGTGACGCTGTTCAGCAGGTGACTCGCTTTTATCAGGTTTTGCCGCATGATGTGGCTGTAGTTTGTGATGATATGAATCTTCCGTTAGGTCGGATTCGCTGGCGAGCCGGCGGTTCTGCGGGCGGACAGAAGGGGTTGGCTGACATTATTCAGCGGTTGGGGACAGATCAAATTCCTCGGTTGCGATTGGGTGTTGGGCGCCCTCCGGGTCAAATGGATGCTGCTGATTTCGTGCTTTCTC
>JAYVNW010001173.1:0-9126 GCA_043758225.1 Candidatus Kuenenia sp.
CGCGATCGATGTCCAAAAGAACGAAGATCATCGGGACCGAGATATCGAAAACTGCGAAGTTGTTCCGGCTGCAGTCGTGGTCGCGAGATCATGTGAATATTTTGTTCTTGAGTGTTTTGTAATATGACACGAAAAACGGAATGATACGCGGTTCTGTGGGTATGATCCAAGTGACCACCGTGCCGAAAACAGCAGTCACTACTCCAGAATCCAGATCACCAATCGGCCTTCTTGAGTTCTCAATCGTTTAGCGTACAAACTCGGTGTCCTACCCATTGAACGCACGATACAGGTTGCCCGCGAATCATGCGAATGAACGCCAAGTTTCGGTTCGATAGCTACAATGGCGTTATCCTATTTCGCGTCTATTCGCGTGATTCGCGGGCAGAAATTAACACGCAACGAGACTGAAACGATGCAAAAAACCAAATCCAGTTGTTCTTCACGATTCTTCGCAATTCTGATGCTGGCCACCTTTGCCGTCGGCACAAGCCAAAACGCAAACGGCCAGAATAGAACGACTGCAAATGCAGATACAGCAGATGTCATTATTTACGGAGGTACGTCCGCAGGAGTCGCGGCAGCTGTGCAGGTTTCGCGGATGGGGCACAGCGTTATTCTGATCGAACCTGGTCATCACATCGGTGGTCTAACGACCGGTGGCCTGGGTTTCACAGATAGCGGCGACAAACAGGTGATCGGCGGTATTGCTCGGGAATTCTATCGAAGAATTCACAAGTATTACGAGTCCCCGGACGCCTGGGTCTTCGAAAAGGCAACAGCGAATGGACGCTTTCGAGCGAACGAAGATGCAATGTGGACATTTGAACCGAAAGTTGCGGAAGCCTTGTTTCACGAAATGCTCACAGAGGCCAAAGTGACACTCGTGATGACAGAGCAACTGAACCGTGCGGCCGGCGTTAAACTTCAAGGATCGCTGATTGAATCCATTACGATGGAATCCGGCCGAACTTTTCGCGGTGCGCAGTTTATTGATGGTACCTACGAAGGAGACTTGATGGCAGCTGCGGGAGTTGGCTATACCGTTGGTCGTGAAGCGAACTCGCTGCACAACGAAACATTGAATGGCAACCAGGTCAAAGCCAATACTCACAATCATCGCTTCGTCAAAAATGTTGATCCGTACGTCAAACGAGGCGATCCATCAAGTGGCCTACTGGCTGGAATCGAAGCTGACGGTCCCGGTGTCGATGGCACTGGAGATCATCGTCTGCAGGCGTATTGCTTTCGAATGTGTATGAGCAACGTTCCCGAAAATCGCGTTCCATTTCCAAAGCCGGACAACTACCAGGAAAGTCGTTACGAATTATTGTTTCGTAATTTCGAAGCTGGCGATCTGCGCTTGCCAATGAAGCCAGACATGATGCCTAACGGAAAGTCCGACACAAACAACAACTGTGCATTTTCGACGGATTATCTGGGTGGCAACTACAAATATCCAGATGCAAGCTACAAGGAACGAGCGGCCATTATTCGCGATCATGAAGATTACCAAAAAGGGCTGATGTGGAGTTTGGCCAATCATCCGCGTGTTCCAGAATCCATTCGCAGGGAAATGTCAAAGTGGGGGCTGCCCAAAGATGAGTTCGTTAACAACGGCAACTGGCCGCATCAGCTTTACATCCGTGAAGCTCGCCGCATGGTCAGTGACTACGTTGTCTCAGAACTTGACTGCCGCCGATTTCGGGTCGCGGAAGATTCGGTTGGCCTTGGAAGCTACAACATGGATTCGCACAACGTCCGTCGATTTGTGACTGCCGAAGGATTCGTTCAGAACGAAGGCGACATTCAAGTGTCTCCCGGCGGTCCGTATCTGATCAGCTATCGATCGATTATTCCGTCCAAAGATCAGGTCAGCAATCTTGCTGTGCCTGCGGCGTTGTCTTCGACTCACATTGCATTCGGCTCAATTCGCATGGAGCCGGTGTTTATGATTCTGGGTCAAAGTGCGGCGACTGCTGCCGTCCTGGCGATGGAGTCTGAGGTCGCGCTGCAGTCACTTCCCTACGCCAAACTGCGAGAGCGAATGTTAATGGACGGCCAGGTGCTTGATCTTCCGCCAACCGCAAAGCAGAAACTCGTAACATCAAAGGCCAGTTTGCCTGGTGTCGTGTTGGATGACACGGATGCGGAATTGACAGGAGTCTGGACACACAGTGCTTCCACCGGTGGATATGTCGGAAGTGACTATATCCACGATGGCGATCTGGAAAAGGGTGCGAAATCCGTGAAATGGACGCTAAAGACACCGACTGCCGGGGATTTTGATCTCAGAATCAGCTACTCGCAAAACCCGAATCGTGCGACCAACGTGCCTATAAAAATCACGACAGGTGGCGCAACAAAAACGGTTCACCTAAATCAACAAAAAGCTCCTTCGATCGACCATTTGTTTCAACCAGTTGAGAAGTTGACCTTAAGAACCGGGGATACAGTGACGGTTGTTGTTTCGAATGAAGGCACAAATGGACATGTGATTGTAGATGCCGTTCAGCTGTTGCCTGTAAAATAGAAACCTGAACATTCAAACTTTCGATGTGATTACCCTTTTAAAAGTAGTTCTGCGATGGCAACCAAAATCTTCCAGGACTGTTGGGCTTACATCTGCCGATTGGCGGATGAATCCAGTTTATCCCGTTATATTTCGCGAAGACTGGTTTGTTCAGGCCACCGTACCCTGGTTCGCAGCATTGACGGAGCAGCATTGACGGAGCAGCAGTGACAGGAAGATCGGAGTTCCGGCCAATGAATTTTAAATCAGGCACCGAACAGCATGGGACTCAGCTGGCTTAGATCCGTCAGCAGACGATCGGGCTTTTTGGCGGGATCTTTGAGTACTGCGGCATCGACTTGCAAGCCGGATTTCTCGGCGACCAACAATGCGGTTTTCATTCCCGCCGCTCGTGCGGGGACGAGATCAGTCGTCAGTCGACAACTGATATGCAAAACTTCCTGAGCTTGAATGCCGACAGATCTTAATTGATCGACAGCATAAGTGAACAAAGATCGCGATGGCTTCTTCAGCCCGATGCTGCTTGAAAGTATCAGCGTTTGCGGTCGGAAAAGTTCATACAATGGCGGCAGCGGCCCTTGCAACGACAACGCACGCAAAGTCTGCACCAGCGTAAACGACTGACCGTCGGACAGAAATCCCTGCAGCAGTTCGTTGCCGGCGATGTCTGTCATAGCTGATACTGCTCCGGCTCTTGCTTCGGTGGCCTGCAGGCACGAGTGAAAGAAGTAGGCGACCTTCTCACTGAATTCATCGAGATCGCCGTAAACGCCTTCATCGAAGCTGTATTCCTTCTCAAAAAGGCGTTCGATGATGGCTCGCCATGTATCGGCAAGATTGACGTCCGTGACATCACCTCGAGTGGCTCCCTGCATTCCCTGGCGTTCGATCGTGCTCTGGTAGAGCCCGATCATGGACTGCCACGGAGGTCCCGGCCTGCGGTACATGTGATTCCACATGTTGAATTCGTGGATCGTCTTGTCGAGTGCGATCTGCAGTCGAACTTCTTCATCCGGGATGATCGTGAATCTGCCGTCTGAAACTCGCAGTAGTGTGCCGTATACGTCCCACAAAACAGCTTGAATATCCGGCAGTCGTTTAATTGACGGAGTTGCCAAAACTGTCTTTGGCGGCTGAACCTGCGGCCAGATCAGTTGGCGTTGGTCGAGAGCGTCAGCGTATTCAGCCAGTGACTGCGACATGATCGTTCGAAAATCTGAGGTGGTCGTAAGAGTCGAAAGAGGCCTTAATCAGAAGCAGATGCAGAACAATTCCGCTCCGAGTATTCCGCTCCGAGTATTCCGCTCGGTGGATTCTGGAGAAAGACGTTCCACAGAGCAACAATAAACAGCCGAAATCCTGCGTTCAGTCTTTGAGCGCCGTGGGTTGTTGCTGTGTCATACAGTGAAACGCGCCAAGTCCCCAAATCAGTTCAATCGCATCCACGCCGACAATCGCGCGATCCGGATAAATTTTTTGAAGCAGTTGCATTGCCGCATCGTCTGCCGGATCTAAGAATGTCGGCACGATCACAGCTCCATTGGCAAGATAATAGTTGCAGTAGCAGGCCGGCAGGCGATTGTCGTCGATAAATTTTGGCTGTGGCATGAATAACGGAATTGGCTCCAGGTTCTGACCAGCACTGTTCTGCCCTGCGGTCACCGCTTCGAAATTGGCTCGCAGATCCGCCGCTTCCGGCGCATCCGCATGATAGGGCGCTGCAACCACGACACGGCGTTCATCCACGAAACGTGCAACTTGATCGATGTGACCATCGGTGTCATCGCCGATGATGCCGTGACCGGGAATCCAGACTATATTCTTTGCCTGTAGCCAATGCTTCAATGTGTCTTCCATAAAGCCACGTGTTGCGCCGGCATTTCGATTGGGATTCAGCAGACAGCTTCCTGTCGTAAGAATTGTTCCAGCCCCGTTGCCTTCGATCGCACCGCCTTCCAGAATCAGATTTGGGCGCACGCACCGAACATGCAGAGAGTCTCCGATGCGGCGTGCCGTGAGTTCATCAAGATCCCACGGCGGATATTTTCCGCCCCATGCGTTGTAGTTCCAATCGACAATGACGCTCTGCCCGGCTGCTGGTGTGTCCCTGCGACCTGTCAAAAAAATGGGACCGTGATCGCGGCACCAGGAGTCGTTGACAGGAATATCAAACAGCTCCGGAACAAAGCGGCATCCTTGACGGCTACATGCAGCGTCAATCAAAGGACGCGCGGATTCAGCCACTCCCGCTCCGCCAGCGAGAATTCGAACTGGTTCAAAACGTGCGATCGCCGCCACAAATTCAGCGTAGGCTGCCGGGATTCTTTCAAAGATCCCTGGCCAGGTGTTTGGGTTGACAGGCCATGCCAGCCAAGTTGCGTCATGTTGTTCCCATTCCGCAGGCCAGCGATAGTCGTGAAGCGAATTCATTTTGGGTTCATCATCTCCGCATCAGGTTTTGACATCTTTTTTTCTTCGTCGGACATGTCAGGCTTCTTGTCAGACATGTCAGGCTCACCCTCTGGTATCATTTCTTCTGGTTGCATTTCTGTTTCGCCAGTGGCAGTGTCGTCCGACGTTGTGGCCTCTTCGGTCGTCACGATCTCATTTGAAATCGCGACATTGTATTCACCCGAAAACCCAGTCGAGGCGTTACCAATTGTGCGTCCCAAAATTTTGAAGTTGGTGACATTTTTCGGAAGGCAAAAATACAAATGCCCCGGACCATCTTCTGCAGCACAAGGAAAAATTGTTGAATCCACAATTGCATGCACCGCATAACTCAACGCGCCGCCACTGGCATTCAATGCGACTCGATCACGCACCGTTGCGCCATCAATGGCGATCTGTTTGCCGTTCGCCTTCAGCAGTTTATCTCGCGCATACCCCGCAATTGCAGCCTGCATTTCTTCCAGACGAAATCGATTCAACTGAGGGCCTTCCTTGCGTCGCCAGATCGCCAGCGGTTTTTCTAGGCTGGTATCAACAACGATCCACTGACTTTCCGGCGTCGAAGACAGTGTAACCACGATTCCTTCGTCGTTGCCGGATATGCGGCAGGAGATCACTTTACTTGTCAGTGTATCCGGATGAGTGGTCAATTCCTGCTGAAGTACTTTCGTGTCGTCTGCACCAATAGCAATGTCGCTCCACGGAATTGTGGTGGGAGGAAGCATCAATCCGTCCATTTTGCGGGCAGGCAAATCTCCGTGCAGCTGTGGCAAATTGTCCATCAGGCTGTAGGCAATAATGCCAAACAATACGAGAAAGCAAATGACCGGCAAACCGATGACCAACGCCCGACTCGGACGACGTCTCGCTTTTCTGCGTCGAGACTTTGCGATTGTCGTCACGGGCCGAATAGCAAATGGATCGTCTGATGGGGTGACGTTTCCGTTGACTCTATGCGGTGCATTTCCCGGGGCCAACGGTGTTTCAGCGGGGGACGGAACTTGCAGGTTGACAGCTGCCGGCACATACTGGATCTGCGGCGGAAAGGCTGGCTGATTTTCGATTGACTGTTGCTTTCCAGTGGCTGGCTGATTCGGCAGCGGGACGCTTGGAATCAGCAGTTTGGTGTCGCACTTCGGACACCTTCCCTGCTTCCCGGCATACGCATCCGGCACGCGGATCGTCGCCGTGCAGTAGGGACAGTTGAATTCAATCGCCATGACACGTGTCTCTTTGATTCGGAGAAATCAGTTTCCGCAGGAATTTTCGCCGCAAACATTGCGTTTCGCGGGCAAACTGATGGTAAATCGAGTGCCTTTTCCGACTTCGCTCTCGCACAGGATTTGGCCATGATGAGCCTCAACAATGCGACGGACGGTGGGTAAACCAAGTCCGCTGCCGCCGGATCTGGTGGAAAAGAAGGCCTGAAACATTTGAGATCGCGTCTTTTCGTCCATACCCTTGCCGGTATCGATGACTTCGAGAATCACCTGGTCGCCGCGCAATCGGGTCAGCAGATCGATTGAACCGCCGTCAGACATTGCTTCGATCGCGTTCCGACACAGATTCACGAGTGCCTGGCGCATCAAAGATGGATCCAGCATCACAATTGGCAGATCAGTCGCCAGATGAGGACGCAACTCAACTTCCATGCTGTTGGCTTGAGGTTCCAGGAATCCAACATAGTCCATCAGAATCGAGTTGAGGTTTCCTTCTTCCAGATACAGTTCACCCGCGCGGGCAAACTGCAGGAAGGCGTTCAGGATTTCTTCCAGATTGCGACACTCGCCCTGCAGACTGGATATTCGCCGGAGGACCCTGCGAGCGCGCTGGGAGTCATCGCCTTCCATTTCTTCCGCAAGGAGTTCCAGATTCATGCCGATCGTCGAGAGCGGATTCCGGATTTCGTGTGCCAGGCCACCAGCCAGTGTGGCAAGTTCAGTATTTTCCGCCCGAAGACGTTCTCGTTCCTGCTGTTCGTCAGAGGTTGCCATCGGAATGGTTTTCTGAATTGGCAGGAACTGCGGGGGAGTCAGTTGAAACCAGTAGGCCAGACCAATCGCTGTGCTGTTCCGGCAGATCAACCAGTTCACGAATTCCCGGAACAGCGCTGCGGTGATACTTCACGTGGTTTGAATTGAGATGTCACCGGACTCGTGAGAGTTCGGTGATTTGCCATCAATTTCCTCCGAAGTCTCACGACTTCGGCTACGGGGAATTGTCCCAATCATGACCGAGCGAAGTGGAGCCCGGCCTGCGAATTGAGCACTAAAAAGAAAAAGCAGGACGGGTCTGGAGACCCGTCCCGCGAAATTCATTGCCTATTCTTCATCGTCGTCCGCTGGCGCATCCTGCTTGGATGCCAGCAGGACCGCCTTGCGAGACAGCTTCACGCGGTTCTGGTCATCGACAGCGATGACCTTGACTTCAAACATGTCGCCGATTTTGCAGACGTCCTGAACGTTCTTCACAAAGCCGTCGGACAGTTCACTGATATGGCACAGGCCGTCTTTCCCTGGAGCGATTTCAATGAAGGCACCGAAGTCCTTAATTGACGTCACTTTACCCATGTAGACGCGGCCCGGCTGAATTTCTTCGCACAGTGCTTCGACTCGAGCCAGAGCCATGTCGGCACACTGAGCGTTGACAGCAGAAATCGTCACCACGCCGTTTTCGGCCACTTCGATTGTCGCTCCGGATTCTTCCTGAATCGCGCGAATCGTTTTGCCACCAGGGCCGATCAGTAAACCGATCTTTTCTGGATTGATCTGCGTCTGAACCAGCTTTGGAGCGTGTTCAGAAACATCGGCACGTGGACGACGAATCGTTGTCAGCATTTCTCGCAGCAGTTCTTTGCGGGCCTTTAGAGCCTGCTCAAGCGTACCGCGAATAATTTCTTCGCTGATGCCTTCGTTCTTCAGGTCCAGCTGAATGCCGGTCACACCGCGACCAGTTCCAGCAACCTTAAAGTCCATGTCGCCGAAGTGGTCTTCGTCGCCCATGATGTCTGTCAACAACGTGAAACGAGTTCCTTCGTCAACCAGACCAATGCTGATGCCTGCAACCGGCTGCAGAATCGGTACACCAGAATCCATCAACGCCAGCGTGGCACTGCACACAGACGCCATTGAACTGCTACCGTTCGATTCGAGAATATCAGAGATGATACGAATCGTGTACGGAAACTTTTCAGGTGGCGGAATGACGGGTAATACCGATCGTTCAGCCAGACAGCCGTGACCAATTTCTCGACGTCCTGGCCCACGTATCGGCTTGCACTCACCCACCGAGAACGGAGGAAAATAATAGTGCAGCATGAATCGCTGAGCGTCTTCGCCAAACAATCCATCGAACTTCTGCTGATCGCGAGTCGTTCCCAACACGAGAGTCGCCATCGACTGCGTTTCTCCACGCGTGAACACGGCTGAACCGTGAACTCTCGGCAGGACGCCGACGCTGCTTGAAACAGCTCGCAAATCCGCCGGAGCGCGACCGTCGATACGTTTGCCGGCCATAATAAGGTCGCGAACAACTCGCTCTTCGACATCATGGAACGCTTCGCCGAACTGAGCTTTCGTCAGGCCGTCAGCGGTTTCTGTCGCGTTCCCCGGGAAGTATTTTTCGACGAGTGACTTCTTCAGCTCGCGAACTTTGTCAGCTCGCTCCTGCTTGAGCTTTGTCGTCTTTGCTTCCGTGATCTTGTTGTAAGCTTCTGCCTTCAGCTTTTCATAGAACGGGTTCACGGGCGGGGCCGGAATGACAGCCGGAGCAACGCCAGCCTGCTTTGCGAAATCGATCTGCCAGTCACACAGAGTCTTGATGTTCTTATGAGCGAACATGATTGCGTCGCCCATTTCCTTTTCAGGAATCTGGTTGCCGAAACCTTCGATCATCAGGACGGAGGTTTTTGTACCGGCCACGATCAGGTCGAGCTTGCTTGTTTCCATCTGCTCACGTGTCGGCATCAGGATCAACTGATCGTCAATCATGCCAACTCGTACAGCGGCGATCGGGCCCTTAAAAGGCATGCCAGAAACCATCAACGCGGCACTTGCACCTGTGATGTTCAGCACGTCCGGATCATTGATCCCGTCACATGACATGACGTTGCACATGATCTGAACTTCGTCGCGGAATCCTTT
>JAYVNW010001174.1:0-4955 GCA_043758225.1 Candidatus Kuenenia sp.
GGTATTCGGACACGGAGAGACTGCAGCATGAATGGTGGTTCCTGCAGGCGCAGTCCGGGAATATGCGTGACACCGAGGCCCATTTGAAGGACCTGCTCAGGAGTTCGGGTGACGATGGAAGTGAAATCTGTGACGCCTTCGCTCAGGGGTATTGCCTGAATCTCCGGTTTGATGCTGCACTACTACTACTCGAAGCCTGGCAGGCGGACCATCCGTCAGATTACAGACCTCACTTTCGCCGCGGGCAAATTTACTCCGAGGATAAGTTTCAGACGGCGAAGGCGGAAGGCGCGTTTCGAGAAGCGCTGGAATTGGCCCCGGACGTGTCGGCAGTCCACCGCGAGCTGGGAAAAACACTGCTTGGTCTTCAGCGACTTGATGAGGCCGCTGAAGAACTGCGCATCGCAGCGAAGATCGATCCGACTGATGAAGCCGCTCTGCTCGCGCTGGCAGCCGCACTTAAGGAACAGAAAAAACTACCTGCAGCCGCAGACGTCGCGCGCCGACTTCTGAACCTGAATCCGCGTCACGAAAGGGCGACGATTCTTCTGGCTGACATCCTGCTGCTGACCGGCGACGCAGAAGAATCTCTGCAATTGCTCACGCCTCTTGCCGAACTTTGGCCGGAAGATCTGAAAATTCAATACACACTTGCGAGTGCTCTTCAAAAGGTCGGGCGCAAAAGTGAGGCAGCGGAGCATCTGAAAGCCTATGCTGAGCTTGAAACAGCAAGTCAGCAGATCATGGAACTCAAACGTTCGCTGGAGCGAAATCCGGACGATCCGGAATTGCGGTACGAATTCGGGTTGCTCCGGCTTCGACATGAATCCAGAGCTGAAGGTGTTGCCTGGCTTCAATCGGTCCTGCTGTGCAACCCGAATCATGCCGCGACTCACGAGGCACTCGCTGACTACTACTCCAAGGTCGAAAATTTCAAACTTGCCGAAATGCATCGTCTGCGGTCTCGAGAACTGGCAAGTTCACAGGACGAGGCAATCGATAATCCCAAACAGAATCGGTACGAAGAACATGGTACACTATCCCGATAATTCACCCAAAGACAGCATTTCTCCTCCCGCGGCAGAGTCTATTCAACGTCCGACTGGTCGTCGCAGCGCATCTGGCAGGATTTTACTGTTCGGTGTCGTCGGGATTGTGGCCGGACTGCTTGGCGTTTTTGCAATCAATGGAATTGGGGAGGTGTTTCGGCTTCCGAAAGAACTGGCGGCACTGGGGATCGGTGCAATTCCAGGACCGGAAGCACAGGCGAAGATTATTGCGGGGAATGACGTCCTGAAATATAAGCATTTCGCACTCTGGTTCGGAGTTGTGGGCGCGATGTGGGCTGGGCTTTTTGGGCTGATCGCATCACGGTCAGGCTCATCCGGCAACCGCTTGCGGTCACGAGTCATGGTCATCGTTAAGGCAGTGGTCATTGGGTGTGTGATGGGAGCTCTTGGCGGACTTATTTCAAACTTCTGCGACATTCAGATTCAAGAGAACACTCCTACTGGACAATTGTCCGCTCCGGAACACTGGATTTTTATCATGCATGGAATCACTTGGCTGGTCGTCGGGGCGGGCGTGGGACTGGGGGCAGGAACTGCATCTGCGGGAACCCGATTTTCCGATATCATTCTCTGCTCCATCGTCACGGCTTCTGCAGGAATGCTTGGCGGTATCTTATACCCTTTGCTCGCAGCTTTCATCCTTCCAGCGGCGGACGTCACCACGCCAATTCCGGACGACACGTCAGCGCGCTTGCTGTGGATGGAACTGCCAGCTCTGCTGATCGGCCTCGCGCTGGGGCGTCAAGCGCATACAGTTGAAGGATCGTAGGATTCTCCGTGAGTGTGTTGTCGCGAAGTCCTGCTCGGCAAGCAGGACCTTGCGAACGCTCATCTGAGGATTTGGTTTCTCAAATAGCCATGTGAAACCATTGCGACAACATACTCGTCCGAAGCCGAGTCAAGGTTTCACATCCGTCGTCTCATTCATCCGATACAGCGGCAGCAAGCGGTAGTAGACTTCCAGAGTCAGCGTTGCCAGTGCTGTCGAATACAAACGTCCGCCGTAACGGCCCCATTCATCGTTGGGATCCCACGTGCCGGCCATCGGCCCGGATTGAATTTGCTGTTCGACCAGAAGATCACGGACCGTGCCGTTCCAATCCTGCCATGGTTTGCCTCCGTATTGATACATCGCCAGTGTGCCGTAGTACCAATAGTAGTAGTTCGCGTCCGACATACGCGGTGGATTGCGCATCAGCCAGGCGATCGATTCTGTGTTCGCAGCTGAGTCGCGAGGGAAGCCGAGCATCTGCTGGCAAAACAATGCTTCCGCAGTCATCGTTTTGGAAATGGGCTCCGAGTTGCGACCACCGGACACAACATTGCGACGATATCCAAAGAGCCCTCCATTTTTTCCCTGCCGCACAGTTTCGATGAATCCATTCATGCGTGTTCGAACAGCTTCGGGGATGTTGACTCCGGCAATCTCAGCGCTCTTCAGCGACATCAGTTGCCAGCCAAGCATGCTCACATCACCCTCCTGTCCTTCCTTGTACCGCCAGCCGCCACCTTTGGCATCCTGTTGTCGAATCGTAAATGCGACGGCTTTAGAAAGCGCGGCTCGAAGCCGCAAGTCATCGACGCGCCGAATGGAGTACGCGACTTGGTTTGCCTGCATACTGCGTGGAGTGCCGTTCAATGCAATGACACTCAAAATATTCTGCGATGTGGCGGCGCTCGAAACTTGAGCTGCTGCAAATTCTCCCGCGTCCATTGAAAATCGCAGTGCTTCGGGATCAATGATGGGGCCGAGAATCATTTCCTTCTGCATCCCGTACGCTTCGGCAAGCGAATAAGTTGCCATCGCGTGGCAGTACATGCGAGCAAAATGTTCAGCGTTGCCACACAGGTTTCCGTCCTCGGCCTGCTGATTGATCAGCCAGTCGAGAGCGCGGTCAACTTCGAGTGCGTAGCGACCTTCTTCGTGCGTGTAGCCCGCTCCCAGAAAGCTGAGCATCACAAGTGCTGTCAATCCCGTGTCTGCTTCTTTGCCAGCGAATTTGCGGTCCACTCCGTTCGCGTCGAAGCCGACTTTTCCGGAACCGAATTCCTCCGCGTCCCAGCGGCCATCGTCAGACTGGTTCGCTGCCATCCATTGCAGACTGAGTTCGACGGCGGATTCTGATTCCTTTGTGCCTCCGAAACGTTCCGCTGCATCGCGGCGAGCTTTTTCCGTTCGCAGCCTGTAGGTCAGCGGTGGGTTGTCACGACGCCGAATTGTCGGCAAAACACTGTCCGCCAGTAGCGCGCCGGATTGCAGGGAATCACTGTACTTTGGTGCCAGGTCTCCGATTCGTACGTCATCATAACTATCGGTCAGTGGAGTCGTTGTGCGGGGGATCTCGTGAGTCATGCGAGACGGGCGTTCGGCTGGATCGCCATCCGGAACGGATCGGGAAGGGCGGGGCAACCGTGATTGAAATGTACTCGCGCTGGATTTCGTTGGTGGCTTTGCCGGGTCAGCGTTGCTGCCATCAATGGCTTCCGTGTCTGCCATGGGAGCTGGGCGTCTGGCAAATGATTCTGCGGGATCATCGTTCACCGGCAGGAGTTCGACGGATGATTCCGAATTGGTCGCGAGGTTCATCGCAACGTCATTGAGACTGATTTCAAATTTCATGTCGGGTGCCGTCAGTGCTCGCGACGGGTCTTGAATCTGGTCGGCGTTGTCTGGACGTCCGGCGAGGGGTTGCGTGCGGCTCATTTCCGGCTTAAAGACGTCCGCCATGCTTTGTTCAAACGCTGTTTTCATATCGGCAGCAGGATCTTCTGCTGCCACTTGCTTGGGACCTTCCGCACCAGCGTCTGACGGTAGGGCCAGTTCAGTCATTTGCTGCTGTTGAAACTGCGTTACATCATCAACCGTCGTTGTCAGCGATTCCAATTTGTCGGGCGAGCGATCCGGAAGTTCCGGCTTGGCAATCTCCGGACCGATGTCTTCAAAACGGCGAATTTCGATCTCAGGCTGAATCGGACGATCGGCCACAGGAACGTTTCCAGATTCCGGTAACTTCACATCGTGATCGCTTTCGACGAGAACCTCCGTGATGACTTCGGGTGGTTCTGGGGGCAGTTCATTCGCCGCTGCGTTTCTTAATGACAATGGTTCAAAAACTTCCAGCCCCAGAAAACAGACACCATGGATCAGGATCGACGCGAACAACGACTTGACGGCGATATTTCGATCACCCCAGCGCGTGGCGAGCATGGTGAGTAGATGCGCGAGCGAGGCAGACATTGTCAGCAACAATGCCAGCGCGATGACATCGTCGCCGCTGAGTGGAGCGCCGTCGGTGAGCTTGTGGAGTAACTGGCGCAGTGCGTTCATGGCGAGCCCGATGAACCCGTTTCGAGGGGCTGAAATGCCAGTGAGAATTTCCTGATCTGAGCCTGATGGCAGGCATTCATGACATCAATGACTGCCTGGTATTGTCCTTCACCATCGCCGCGAATCAGTACGGCTTGATCGGCATATGCAGCTTTCGCGGATTTGAGTTCCTGGGCGAGCTGGCTTTGATCGAGGTCTTGATTTTTGATCGTAATGCGGCCAGATCGATAGACGGTAATCACCAGCGGGTCCGGTGCGCGGCTCATCGTCTGCACGGCGGACGCTGTGGGAAGTTCGACATCGTATTGCTGGTCGTGAGCTTCTTCCGTAAACCGCGCGCCGACCATGAAAAAGATGATAAGCAGAAACACGACGTCGATCATCGGCGTCAGGTTCAGTATTGGTTCTTCAAGTGTGTCGGTTTTGAGTGGCATATTCCGGAAGTATACCGAGAAACGAGGATCGGACAGTAGTCCTTATGAAATCACTGCAAAAACAATGCAAAACAGATGTAACCTGAGAATCCACCGCTGGCGAGTTCTATGATAGAATGGTAG
>JAYVNW010001175.1:0-2017 GCA_043758225.1 Candidatus Kuenenia sp.
ATCCCGGCGAAATGCTCGTCCTTGAAGACAGCGAAACCGGCACCCGAGCGGCCCACGCCGCCGGAGCCTACATCGTATCAGTCCCGAATCGCCACACCGCCGTCGGAGACTTCACCATGAGCCGCATGAAGATCGACAGCTTGCTCGATGAACGCCTGCTAAGCCTGCTGCGAAACTCGTAATCCAACGTATTATATTGCCGTACTGTTTGTTATTGTCATTCACGGAAGTAAAAGGCCGTTTTCGCTATGAATCAAAACGATCGTTCACGGCGTACGTTTTTGAAAACATCAATGGCACTGGCCGGCGCGACGTCTTTGTCAGGCGGGTTGCAGGCCGTGAGTGCGAGCGATGAGCAATCCGGTGCTCTAAGGGCTGCGGCAGGTCCTATGATGGCGTATGTCGGGACCTTCAGTTCCCCGCTGAAGGATATGTTGCCGACTCAGGTCGATCTGCCGCCAGGAAACGGTCTGGGAATTCACATCTTTCAGGTCGATCGAATATCTGGAAAAATGACGCCTGCCGGAATTTATGAATCCGGAACCAGCCCTAGCTGTCTGGCACTCAACGCTGATGGAACTCACTTGTATTCAGCCAACGAAACGGATCGCATCGGCGAAAATAATGAAGGCACGGTCAGTGCGTTCGCAATCAATCAAACCGGCGAAAAACTAGAGCTCCTGAACACCGTGCGTTCCGGTGGAGCCGGGCCGACTTTTGTCAGCATTCATCCCACCGGTCGTTTCCTGTTGGTGGCGAATTATTTTGGAGGCTCCGTGTCGGTCTTGCCGATTCTGGCCGACGGTCGCCTTGGAGAAGCCACCGACGTCAAGCATGATGCCGGGAAACTTGGCCCCACGAAAGCAACAAACGCTCCTCCAGGCAGCTTTGCATTCAGCGGACACGATCGCACTCATGCACATATGATTCAAGCCGATCCGTCAGGACGCTTCGTGCTGCATGTCGACCTCGGTCTTGATCAAATCTTTCTCTGGAAATTCGACGACAAAAAAGGTTTGCTGACGGCAAATGATCCAGCTTCAGTTTCGTTGCCGCCGGGTGATGGACCAAGGCATTTTCATTTCCATCCAAACGGGCGATGGCTCTACTCGATTCAGGAAGAAGGTTCGACCATCGTCCTGTTTGATTACGTGGCAGCGACCGGCCGTTTGACGTCAAGACAGACGATTGCAACATTGCCACAGGAGTTTGAAGGCAGCAACTTCTGTTCGGAAATTCTTGTCTCAGCCGATGGAAAATTTGTCTACGCCGGCAATCGACTGCATGACAGCATTGGAATCTTCGCGGTTGCCGCGGATGGCACATTGAGTCATGTAAGTGACGAGTGGACTCGCGGCAATTATCCTCGCAGTTTCAATTTCGATCCGACCGGAAATTTTCTGTACTGCTGTAACCAGCGAGCGGACAACATTGCCGTGTTCCAGGTCGATAAAAAAACCGGTGAACTGAAATTCACCGGTCAATACGCCGCAGTTGGAAATCCATCGATCATCTTGTTTCGTGATCTGAAGAAGGCGAACTGAGATCAAGAAGTGATAAAAAAGGTTGCCGCGGATGCACGGCGATAGCCCAACCCCCCGGTGACTTCCCTGCGATCCGCTTCCCCTTACAAAGGCGGAGGAGCCGGTGGACCGAAGGCGAAAGCCAATTGCGGCACTTGTCCTGCCGCAACCCAACCAGCCATACCAGCGGTCCAGACGAGAGTTGATTTCGTGATCTGGCCCGACGCGATGCCACTGGCCAGTTGATCCTGACCAAACGGTCCCTGCGACTGGCCATTCACAGCCACATGCCATGTGGAGGGAAGTACGGGTGGTGCTGCCGCAGTAGTTTGTCCCGGTGCCGCAAACATCCCTGGCTGCATCATGCGTCCGGCCATCGCCATTCCAAGTCCAAGCCCCATGCCCTCTGCTGCGCCACCGCCACCTGGATTGTCAGCGGCAGCCGTCATCGCCTGGCCCATTTGGTACTGCTGGAACTTGCCAAGGTCACCGAT
>JAYVNW010001176.1:0-5268 GCA_043758225.1 Candidatus Kuenenia sp.
TTCTACTTCCGAGGGACCGGCCACAACGATCTGCTCGACCGCAACGGCAGCGACATACAAAAGAGAATTCACGCATGGATCGATGTTTGTAAGGCAGCGGACTAGTGACTTGTCAACCTTTGAAATCAGGGTTGAGCTGTGATTGTTCCAACGATCCTACGGCTTTCGCAAAGCGTCGTCAACAAATTCAAACAGTGCTTTTGTTCCAGGATCTTCAGGCAGACCCAGGCTGTCGTTGATTTTGGTATGACTGGTATCTTTTCCGCCGTACAGCGTGACCGGAATCTCAGACTCCTTCAGTACTGAACTCAATCGCTGCGCCTGCGCGTTGTTATCAGGATGATCGGCGACGTAGATGATCAGGAACGGCGGAATGCCTTTGCCTTTGGCGACATGCGTAACGGCTGAAAAGTCAAGATGCTTCTCCGGAGTGTTGCCGAATTTTTCGCGGTGACCAAACATTGCCTGAGGCTGATGATGGACTCGTCGACGCGTCTCAGCGGTCTCGATGATGGCGGGCACATCATAAGTATCTCCATCAACCGGCACGCAGCCTTTGATGCTTGTGAGTGGCACACCTTCCGCTTTGAGATATCGTTCGTCAGTGCAGATCAATGCGGCGAGCTGTGCACCGGCGGAATGTCCCATCACAAGAATTCGATTCGGATCGCCGCCGTATTCGGCGATATGATTGTGGACCCAGTGCATGGATTTTGCGATGTCGCGAAAGATTGTTTCCATCTCAACATCCGGAAGTAGCCGGTAGTTTGTTGACACAAAAACGAATCCCTTATCCACGAAGGCCTTCGGTTTAAGTTTCACTTCCGTCTTGTCACCAGCCTGCCAGCCACCGCCATGGATCCAGAACACGACCGGCAGATTTTTTGCATCCGGCGGCGAATACACATCCAGCACATGCCGCTCGTGGCCGGGCTCCGCATACGGAATGTTACTTTTCAGGTTTTGCGCCTGGGCGGCGGATACCAGAGTGAAAGTAGCGAGCAACGCTGCGAGATATCTCATGGGCGAGCCTTCTGAGGAGAGAGTGCGAATGTTGTCTCGCTGAATGTTCTCAGGCACGGCGTCGAGACGCAAGTATGCTGGATGGTAGGCTGTGAGGACAAACCTGATTTCCTGGACGACGTGTTTCGAACGTGTTACAAGTCGTGGTTGGGCCATTCAGCCGGATGGTCTAATGAGCGGCCTTGTGAGCTCACCAAGGCAGACTCTAAGCGTCAGAAGTTTTAAACAAACATCAACATCATTCCACCACATGACGCAATTGAAACACGATATGCATTTCATTTCCACGCTCGCTGCATTGTTTGTCTCTGTCGTCAGCACTGAGTTGTTAAGTGCTGCAGATCGCCCGAATATCCTGTTCGTCTTCGCTGATGATTGGGGGCGTTATGCCAGTGCCTACGGCGTGGCGGAGCGAAATGGTCTGAACGCCATCGTGAAGACGCCGAATTTTGATCGTGTGGCGGAGAATGGAGTGTTGTTCAATCGAGCGTTTGTGAACGCTCCATCGTGTACGCCGTGTCGCAGTTCGTTAATGTCAGGTCAGTATTTCTGGCGAACGGGTCGCGGAGCGATTTTGCAGGGTGCGATCTGGGACCCATCGATTCCCACCTTTCCGCTGTTGTTGCAATCGTCCGGTTATCGCATCGGGCATTCGGCGAAAGTGTGGAGTCCGGGGTCGCCTGCGAACGCACCGATCGGGGCGGCGAAGACCGCGTTCAACAAGCGTGGTGGAAAGTTCAATCAGTTCTCACGACAGGTGAGTGAAGCTGAAAACCATGACGGCAAACAACGGGAATTAATGAATGAAGTACGTGGTAACTTTCAGGACTTTCTGAAGACTCGAACCGCTAAAGAACCGTTTTTGTATTGGTGGGGGCCGACAAATACTCATCGCGTCTGGATGCAGGGATCGGGGAAAAAAATCTGGGGCATTGATCCGGATTCACTTGTCGGCAGGCTTCCCAAGTGGCTGCCCGACGTTTCCGTCGTACGCGAAGATGTGGCCGACTATCTGGGCGAAATCCAGGCCCTCGACGCGGGCCTCGGCGTGCTGCTGAAGGAACTCGAAGCGACAGGTCAGCTGGCGAATACATTGATCGTAGTTTCCGGCGATCATGGAATGCCTGGTGTGCCGCATGGCAAGTGCAATCTCTACGATAGCGGCGCTGCGGTTTCACTGGCGATGAGCTGGCCTGGACATATTCCTGCGGGGCGTGTTGTGGATGATTTTGTGAGTCTTCCCGATCTGGCGCCGACGCTGCTGGATGCTGGCGAAGTTGCGATTCCAGAAGTGATGACGGCGCGCAGTTTGATGCCAGTATTGAAAGCCAAAGGGAATGGACAGATTGATGGAACTCGGGACCATGTCGTCATCGGTCGTGAACGGCATGTGGCAGCCGCTCGAACGGATTTTAAACCATATCCGCAGCGAGCGATTCGAACTGCCGACTATTTGTACATTCGCAATTTTAAGCCGGATCGCTGGCCGATGGGTGTTGCTCCGGGATTCGGATTGCCGGATGGGCCGATGCCGTCGGTGAAGGATTTGGATGCGAGTACGTTTGCAGCGTTTGGTGATGTGGATGCAAGTCCGACAAAGACTTGGCTGCTTACCGAGGGGTTGGCCGACTCACAATACGGCAGCTTCGTTGCGAGGGCATTTGCGTTGCGTCCGGAAGAAGAACTTTACGATTTGAAGAACGATCCGGATCAGATTAAGAACGTGGCAGGTGATGTGGCGTTCGCTGATACTCGTGTAAAACTTGCGGCGCGATTGATGACGATACTTAAAGATTCAGCAGATCCGCGTGTGACAGGTGATGGTGAGACTTTTGAAACGTCGCCATATACGGATCCGGTGAAGTAGCAGCATGGACTTATTGCCTTCATCTCAAATTGTGTTTGTGTACGGATCCCTGAAACGGGGTTACAAGCTGCACTATTTATTGGAAAGTCAGTTGTCACTTGGCATTGCAGTGACGCAGCCGTTGTATCGATTGTTTGATTTTGGTTCTTATCCAGGCATCATTGAATGGCCGGAAGGACTCGCAATTCACGGTGAGGTCTATCACGTCGATTCTGATTGTCTGACGCAGCTTGACGAAGTGGAAGGTGTTGCCGAAAGGCTTTATGTTCGACGCAGAATTTCTCTGCAAACGTCAATTGAGGACGAAGCGATTCATGCGTGGTTCTGGTTGGGTTCCGTGGCGGAGTTGCGGGACTGTGGAACCGCGTGGCCTTAGCGATTTTCAAAGCCGCCGGCGCTAGCCTCGGGCTTCGTGGCGTTCCGGGACGAGCGTGAACAAGCAATATTTTACCGTGAGAGGCCCGACGCTGCCGCGTTCGGCTCACACAAAGTTGCGTTGTCCAGTTAGAAGGCCGGCCGGCAATGCGAAGCGCCACATGAGCAGACGCTAATGATGGCCGACGAGGTCAGAATTAAGAGCCTGAATGGGCCGAATCTGCGGGTTGAGATTGCCTGCATCCGGCCTTTGATGCTAGGTTTTTCTGCCATTCGGCATGGCTTGCCGAAGCGAGATCGGGTTTCAGGATTCCTGAAAAAAATGGTCTCAGTTGGTGTTGCCATCGTATTGACGGCCGCAGACGGTCACAGCTATCACTATCCGACGATCGTCCCGAAGTCGCGCCTCTATGAGGCAGATTGAGGGACGACAACAGACGGCTCTGATCAGCTTCAACTTGACGTTTCGGAAATGGATTCCGGACGCAGATCGAGTCACTCAAAACAAAATCATGGTTCGAATCGGAATTGACCGGTTCGGAGATCATGGATGATCGCTGGTCAGGACTGGGAAGTTCTGTCGAGTATTCCTGAAGGAGGATCCAAAAGTGCACAAGGCCATCGGAATAATCACCTGTGCTTCGGTGATGGCTGTGTCGCTGTATTTATTCAGCGGCGGCGATCCGGCACGAACGCTGTCGGCTCAGACTGACTCCGAAAGCGGAGAAGGTTATGGAGCTGTCGCAAGACGTTTTCTTCAGGACGCTCGGGAGCAGGCAGAGAAAGGCAACATTGCCGAAGCTCGCCGCCTGGCCGGAACGGCAGCGTCACTTTGTTCCGAATGGAGTGAAGCTGAGCAGTCACCGGAACAATTCCTGAAGACGCTCAGGAAGAGCAGTCGTTCAGCGAAAACCGATGACTTCGTCTTCGAGCCATCTGAGCCCGAGTCGGAGCTCGTGGAAGACTCATCTCAGCCGACGAAGTCTGCTGAAGTGAATCCCTTCGAAGAGGCTGTCGCAACCGAGGCTGTCGCAACCGACGCGGACACTGAAGAAGCTTCGGAAAAGGCAGAACCGCCAGTCGCCATGACCAGTAGTGATCTGCTCAAGAAAAAGCAGGCTCAGCGGCTGATCAAGGAAGCACGTTATGCTTTGGCGAGCGGTGACACAAATCTGGCACGTTCACGAGCCTTGCAGGCACGCCAGTTGAACGCGTCATGGGGACTTTGGGATGACCGTCCTGAACATGTTCTCGCTGACCTCGACAAAAAATCAAAGACATCGACATTCGTCGCAGGTCGCCAGGCAACCGCAGGCAATCCTGAAGTTCGCTCTAAGGAAACCGAACACGAATATCAGCAGGCAACTGCTCTGCTAAGCCAGGCTCGCGCAGCAATGGATGCCGGTAAGCTGTCTGAAGCACAGCAGCTTGCGGATAAGGCTTCAACGTTCGACGTTGCCTATGGAATCTTCGAAGACAGTCCAACAATGGTTAGCCGCGACATCAAGCGACTCGCCGGATCCGGTTCTGCTGCATTCAAAGAATTCGCATCAAACTCAGACGATGCATCACCAGAAACTGAAGAAGCACGACAGTTGCTGCGTGACGCTCGCGAAGCTCTGACCCAGGGACGGCTGGCAGATGCACGCAGCAAAGCTCAGAAGGCTGCTACACTGAACGTCACATACAATGTTCTGGACGATCGTCCGGAACTTGTATTGAACGATGTTGATGCGGCTCAGCGAGGAACGAATACATCACGCAGCGGAGCCTCTGGCTTTGCTGCCGACCGTTCATCCACGTCCGATCCACGAAATCTGGTTGCTGAAGCACGGAACGCACTCAGCGAAGGTGACACAGAAGCGGCTGAGCGATTCGCTCACCAGGCTCAGCAGCAGGATGCCACCTACGGTTTGCTGGAAGATCGTCCGGAACTTGTTCTGGAAGAAGTACAGGTCATCGCTCGTCGAGATGCAGAGAAAAATAAGAATGAAAGAATTGCC
>JAYVNW010001177.1:0-1778 GCA_043758225.1 Candidatus Kuenenia sp.
AGAAGTATGATGCTCAACTGAGCACTGTTTCGCGTAGCAACATCGCGGCGGTTTCCGGCGTGACTGTGACAATATCTATATTTGTCAGCAACTCCCATCCGGCCACCCGACTTGTCCGTGGCAATAGATCCAGATACCACGAAAACTCAGGCGACTGATCAATCCGAGGATGCGACAGCGCCAAATTGAATGGGAACGGTCCGTCCAGAATCTGCTCAAGACTCGCCAACGCCTCTTTCAATAATGTCGCGAGATCCAGCAACATTGCATCGGATACATCAGTCAGTGAAGCCGCTTGTGCGTGAATAGGTTGAAAGCGAACCTGCCAGGATGTTCTGGATGCAAACGGACAGTAGACTCCGAAGAACGACGTTTCCCTGACTCGCCGGATGCGATGACGGCGTTCTGCTCGCCACAAATCCTGCACAAGATCACCACCAGTCGTTGATCGATGTTCAGTTGCGAGTTCGTGTCGCCGGATATCCAGGGGCGTCTGCTCAGTGGTCGCTACGATCTGAGAATGGCAATGAGCCAGAGACGCACCGGCACTGAATCCTTCATTGCGAAAAACAGAGACGCTGCAGATCGACCGTGTTTCCATCAACTGCCGCATCCGAGCTCGCCAGGCAATCAGTGTCCGCTGAATTTCAGCCACCGACAATTCAATCATTCGACTGCGATTGTCAGGGCATTCGATCACGACATCGTGTTCTCCGCAGGCCGGGCGACTTGGGAACATCGCTATGTCGCGAGCAACGTCAGCGTCGGAATTGACGGCGACTTTCGTCTGCGGTGCAGCCACCTGAAATGTTGATACAGGCTCCACGGATGGATAGCGATTCGGGACGACTCGCAGCAGCCAGCCGGGGCCATTGGGTAGTGAATCGTCCGCTCGAATTGCGAACCGTTCGTGCGGAGTCTCGCTTTCATTGCCTTCTTCAAACGGATCGACCTGCTGATCCATCGCAGGATCGCGAAGGTGAGACGATGGACGTTGTGAACGACGTGGTGCAATGATCACTTGCTGGCCGGTCAGGACATCAGTTCGAAGTTGCGGGCCAGAAAGTGTCATCGCATGAAAATCGTAACAAACAGGGTTTTGAAGACTGAAACAGTGCAGCGCGATCCGATTCGATGCGGCGATTGCGGTGTCCTGTTATGCTGAGCAGTTCAGGACAGGCCCATTGTACACGCTGAAGTTGTTTTCACGAGGAGTATTTGACCATGACGAGGTTCAGTGCATTCATTGGTTTAGTGATGATCAGCCTTACGGTTTCGGCGGACGACGGTTTTCCTGTTTTTGAATCAACACTCATCGATGACAACGTTGGCAAAGTGTGTTATGCGGTTACGCCTGCCGACGTTGACAACGATGGTGACTCCGATATCGTTGCACTGACTGAGAATCGCGTCATCTGGTACGAACAGCCATCCTGGGCGGCGCACGTCATTCTTCGGGACCAGACCCCGTTGGATAACGTGTGCATCGCGCCGCATGACATTGACGGCGATGGACTTGTGGATTTTGCAATAGGTGCCGGTTGGACGAAGACGGGAACACTGCACTGGATTCATCGAGGAAGTGATCCTAACGCACTTTGGACGGTAGTATCGATTGGTGAAGAAACGAGCGTGCATCGCATGCGTTGGGCGGACGTGCTGGGAAAAGGAACGCCGCAACTCGTGATCTCGCCGCTGAATGCAAGTACAGGGAACGGAGTTCGATTGCTGGCGTATGAAATCCCGGAAAGTCCAGGCATCAGTCGCTGGACAAGCAC
>JAYVNW010001178.1:0-4012 GCA_043758225.1 Candidatus Kuenenia sp.
CGCATCGGACACCTGTTTGTCGTGGCTGATGGAATGGGTGGCCATGCCGTCGGTGATCTGGCAAGCCGTATCACAGTCGAAACCCTGCCCCATTCGTACTACAAGTGCGATGCGGCGACGGTCCGAAATCGCGTGCAGCGTGCGATTCAGTCAGCGAACAAAGCCATCAATGATCGGGCTCGTGAAAATCGTGAATTTGAGGGCATGGGTACAACCTGCAGCGTTCTCAGCCTTGCCGAAGAAGGTGCCATCGTCGGCCACGTTGGCGACAGCCGCGTCTATCGAGTTCGACGTGGGCGTATCGAACAGCTTACATTCGACCACAGTCTACAGTGGGAGATGATCCGTCTAGGACGCGCGACTATCAACAACGTTGAATTGTTTCATCCTCGCAATGTGATCACTCGCTGTCTCGGCCCGGATCTTCATGTTCAGATTGATATTGAAGGTCCATTTTCAGTTGTGCCGGGTGACCATTTCGTTTTGTGTTCGGACGGACTTACGAATCATGTCACCGATTCAGAAATCGGTCAGATTGTCGATTCGCTACCTCCGTCGGAATCTTCGCGATTGCTGATCAATCTGGCAAACTGCCGTGGTGGCTCAGACAACTCAACAGTAATAGTTGTTGGCATCGACAGCTATCCGCCATCGATCGATGAAAGTCCGAATGATCTGGCTGACACACCTGCACTTGACATAACGCAGGATAGCCCAGTACGGTCTTCGTCAACGGTGTCGCAGATCTTTCTAGCGGCCACCGCGGTACTGTGCCTTGTTGCTGGTATCGCACTGGGCGTAATGAATGGGTTTCTGCCTGCTGCATTTCTGATTGCAGCATCTGTGCTGTCGTGGTTAATCAGTCGCCGTATGGTAAACAGCATCCACCTGGATTCTAAGGATGAATTTTTGACGACTGACTCTCCACCGAATTCTGAGGCCACTCCATCCTTTGACCAATCCGTCTCTCGTGCACAGATTCCGGCAACTCCATTTAATCCAAAGTCACCCTATCGAGTCATTAGCGCAGCAATTTCTGAAACGTTGCTGTCATACCTGGCTGAAGTACAATCTGATCTCGTTCAAGCTGCCCGGGATGGGGCTTGGGAAGTTGATTTCGAGGAAGTCACGATACTTAATAAACAGGCAGTTTCGTCCCAGCAAGCAGGCAAACCGGCTCAAACGATCAGGTCTCGTGCGAAGGCCATCGACCTGCTGATGCGAGAAATGTATCTGCGATCACGATCAACGTGAGATATAAACCGTGTAACGGAAGAATCGTTTCTCGACGTAAACCGTATCCATCGCAGCACATCGAACCGCTCTGGCAACACCGATGCGTAGCCGATATCATACACATTGATGGCAGGTTCAAAGTTCCCAGGAAATCGAAGAACCTGCTTGGATTAAACCCGCTCGGCGGCTAGGCACGTTCGAACGACAGGGAGGTCGGAGTGTTTTTGTTTTGCAGCATTCGCAGACGGCTTGTGTCGTTAATCGCAGGAGCGATGCTGTTGGTGATTGCTATGGCAGTGATCGGTGCCATCGGCCTGATGTGGCATCAGGATGCAGTCGAAGAACTCGATTTTCTGCTTCATCGCAGTCCCCATCGCGATCAACTGAGCCGCTCAGTCTCCAGAATCTCGGAGTGCCTTTATTCTTCGCTCGATCTACGGCAACTCGCGGCCGTACAGCAGCAGCGAAAGAATTATCTGGACAGCGTTGAAAACGCCAGAACCTCGCTGCGGGATTTCCGGCGGCGAGTCGAAGCACTGCCGCCATTGCCGGAGTTGAATCCTCACGAGCGAGAAAAAGTGCTGCTGCGCATCGACCCGATCTACGGAGAACTCAATTTACTGGCGACGTTTGCCGAACGCATGCAGCCGATTCAATCAAAAGACGACGCAATTCTGCAACTTGAATTACGATCTGAGGCATCAACAGAAGTTGCACGTATTCAAAAGTCACTCGACAACCTGCCCGCTTACTATGTTCCAGCAGACTGGGGTGAACTGTCACTCCAGAAACAATACCGCCGATCGGAACAGTTGCTGCAATGGTTGGTTTATGGGACCGTTATCGTTGCTGTAATTTCGATCGGATTGGTAACCTGTGGGTTTCAATGGATTTCTGTACCAGTGCGTGCAATCGCCAGCGGTTGCACTCGCATTGCCAACGGCGATACCCGCTATCGCCTGCCTTTTGCTTCACGCTGGCAGGATGAATTTGCGGATCTCGTATCCGGCGTCAATTGTATGGCGGATCGTTTCCTGCAGGCGGAAGAACAATTGCAATATCAGGTGAAGGAACGCAGCGAACAACTGTATCGGTCTCAGAAACTGGCGAGCGTTGGATTTCTGGCTGCAGGCGTCGCTCACGAAATCAATAATCCACTAAGCGCCATTGCTGTCGCTGCAGAATCACTGGAAATGCGACTGTATCATCTCGATAGTCTCAGTTCGGACGATGCGCGGGAGGCCATGGAACGTGTCGCTATGATTCGACGTGAATCGCGACGCTGCGGCGATATTACCCATCGACTGCTCGATTTTTCGCATGGGGACAAAGCGGGTATTCTTCCCACCGATATTGCCGAACTTATCCGGGAAGTCCTGATCATGGTTCATCATCTGGGACGCTATGCGGATCGCATCGTCGACTTTGAATGCGATCGCCATATCATGGCTGATGTAAATGCGGCTCAGGTCAAACAAGTGATCCTGAACCTGATCGCCAATGGACTTCAGGCAACAACGTCAGGAGGCCACGTCACCGTGCAACTTCAGGAACTTGTCGATTCCGTCGTCATCGAAATTCAGGACGACGGCTGCGGAATGAACGAAGAGACTCTGCAGCACATTTTTGACCCATTCTACACAACAAAGGAAGCAGGACAGGGCACCGGCCTCGGATTGAGTATCACGCACCGCATCATCGAAAATCATTCCGGCACAATTACGCCGCTCAGCAATGGCCTGGGCTGTGGCAGTACTTTCCGAATTCGACTTCCAAAACGCCAGCTTCAGTCGAATGCCGCGTGATAAGACGAATAAACCATTGAAGTCGATCACAGTCCGCAGGGCATTTCTCTGGTTAACGATTGTGGCGATCTTGCGGAAAACAATCGTCGAACAGCGTTATCGTGGGGTAATCAGACTGGAATGCCCCGGCAATTTTGAATTATACTTCGGCAGATTCACTTCCCAAAATGCTTCTGGTGGAGTCGTCACAATGGCCGGTCAGGCCCGTAAAATCGTATTCGGATCGCTGGGTGTCTCCGCACTTATGGCAATTGCAGCCATTCTGGACATCGCTCTAGGCATGCCATTTGGCGGCCAAATAACTTGGGATATCATGTTGATCCTGGCTGCTGGCTTAGTGATCTACATGGGAATCGATTGTCTGAAAGAAATACGCTGACAAGAAACGTTGGGTCAACGCGAAAGCATTTCCGTATCAAAAAGTTGTAAAGACAAGGACGTCTGCCATTGGCTACAGCTCTGCACACGCAGCTCAAATCACACTACGTTGTTGCTGAAGACAGACACGAAGTTGTTGTCGATAAATACCGCATCGACGCCATCGACAAACGCGGACGCCTGATCGAAATACAGTGTGCATCGCTGGCGGCAATCCGAGACAAGATCCGCTGTCTTGTGGAATCTCATCAAGTGATCGTCGTCAAACCATTGGCGGCTCGTAAACGGATCACAACACTGAACCGTCACGGCGGCGAAATTGTGAGTTCACGTTACAGCCCCGCGCGTCAGACACTGCCGCAGCTGTTTAAGGAACTGGTCCACTTTGGAATATTTCCTCATCCTCGACTGCGGCTGGACGTCGTCATGACGGAACAGGAAGAGATTCGAATTCCTCCCACATCCCGCAGTTCGTGGAGGAAAAAGTATTCTGTGGCAGAACGTATCCTGGTCGAAGTGCAGACAAAAATCCAACTCAAGACTGCAGCAGACCTATGGAAATCGCTCGACGTACCATTGATTGGTGAATTCAC